>NZ_JBKFBF010000010.1:0-218903 GCF_053346035.1 Methylobacterium sp. A54F
AACAACCCGCTCAGTCTGTGCAAGAGACGTTTCAGCGCCCGGGCCACTTCCGCGGCCGGCGCCGATGAGCAGCGGTATACGGACACCCACCCCACCCGTCAACACCCAAAGTGACGATCCCGCAAAAACCGCGTGACGCACCCGTGACGGACGCGGGCCACGATCCCACCGGGCATGCGTTGGACCACGGGTGCGCAGAATTGCCAGATGGATATCGAGCAGGAGTTGTAATCTCAAGTAAAATATCGACTCTTGGATGGATCATTCAATCTTAAGGGCGATAGTTTAGGTTTGTTCTGCTTGATGATCTCCGCGTCACGAAAGAGTCCGCCTCATGCCCGAGAGCGCCCACGCGCCACGCCGGCCCTGCGCGAGAAGGCATCGCCTTGCCGCCACCATGCTCGGTTGCGGCCTCGCTCTCCCGCCCTTCGCGTCGGCCACGGCACAGTACGCCGCGGGTTCCGGCGCGGCGGCGACCGGTGCGCGCGCGACCGCCGTCGGGGACAGCGCCTCGGCCGCGGGCGATAACGCCACGGCCCTCGGTGGCGGCGCGACGGCGCGGACGAACGGGATCGCGATCGGGCCGGGCGCGACCGCGAACGAGGCGATCTACGGGACGAACATCGCGATCGGATCGGGCGCCACCGCGACGAGCCCGCGGCCGAACGGCCCCCTGGGGTCCGGCGACAACCTCGCCATCGGCACCGCCTCGCGGGCGACCGGCCTCGACACGATGGCGATCGGCGCCCAGACGACCGCGAGCGGCGACCGCGGCATCGCGATCGGCAACAACTTCACGATGAGCTCGACCGCCGACTCGGTCGTTCTCGGCCTCGGCTCCACGGCGACCGGTGCCTCGGCGGGCTCGACCGTCCTGGGTAACAGCGCCGGCTCTGCGGCGGCCGGCGGCGTCGCCCTCGGCTTCCAGTCGATGGCCCTGCGCGGCGGCCTCAACGGTGCCGAGGCGTTCTCGGGCACCACCGTCCGGAGCACCCTCGGGGCCGTCGCGGTCGGCAATGCCGGCGCGCCCGACAACCTGCGCCAGATCACCAACCTCGCGGGCGGCACGCAGGCGACCGACGCCGTCAACCTCCGCCAGCTCTCCGGGGCCGCCAACACCCTGGCGGGCGCCGTCGGCGGCGGCGCGGCCTTCGATGCGGCCGGGACCTTCACGGGGCCGCGCTTCGTCCTGCGGGGCGGCACCTACACGGATGTCGGCGGCGCGCTCGGCGGCCTCGACGCCGCTCTCGGGGACACCACCGCCTCGCTCACCGCGCTCGGCAACACCATCAACACCATCAACACGAACGGCACGCGCTACCTCGCGGTGCGGGCGACCGGCCCGGCCGCGCAGGCGGCCGGCACGGACAGCGTGGCGCTCGGTGGGGGCGCCGCGGCGAGCACGGCCGGCGGCGTCGCCCTCGGCTCGGGCTCGCGCGCCGACCGGGCCGGCCTGAGCGGCGGCGCGGAGGCGTTCTCCGGCACCGCGGTCGGATCGGACGCCGGCGCCGTCTCGGTCGGTGCCGCGGGCGCCGAGCGGCAGATCACCAACCTCGCGGGCGGCACCGCCGACACCGACGCCGTCAATCTCCGCCAGCTCCGCGCCGCGGGGAGCGCCCTTGCGGGCGCCCTCGGGGGCGGCGCGGCCTTCGATGCGGCCGGCCGCTTCACCGGGCCGAGCTACACGGTGCAGGGCAGCCGCTACGACAGCGCCGGCGCGGCCATCTCGGCGCTCGACCGGGCCGGCGTCCAGTACGACGTCGATCCGGCGACGGGCCTGCGCGGCAACCGGGTGACCCTCACGGGCGGCGACCCGAACCAGCCCGTCCTCCTGCGCAACGTCGCCGCCGGCACCGCGGACACGGACGCGGCCAATGTCGGACAGGTGGCGGCCGCCCGCGGCGAGAGCTTCGCCTACACCGACCGCCGGGTCGCGGCGGCCTACACCCAATCCACCCGCTACACCGACCAGCGCTTCGCCGCCCTCGACCAGCGGATCGGCGCCCTCGGCAGCGACCTCGCCCAGGTGCGGGGCGAGGCGCGCCGCGCGGCGGCGATCGGGCTCGCGGCCGCCTCGCTGCGGTTCGACGACCGGCCCGGCAAGCTCAGCGTCGCGGCCGGCGGCGGCGCCTGGCGCGGCGAGAGCGCGGGCGCCTTCGGCATCGGCTACACCCTGCCCGACGGAAGCGGCCGGCTGAACGCCACCGGCGCCACCACGGGGCGCGACTTCGGATTCGGCGCCGGTGCGAGCTTCACCTTCAATTGAGGCGCCGAGCCGCCGGGCCGCACCCGGAGCGCGCCGCGCGGCGGTGATCGGGCTCGCGGCCGCCCTCACCCTGTTGCGGCTGGCCGCCGGGCAGGCCTGGGCGCAGCCGCTCCTGCTGCGGGGCATCTCCGAGGAGGCCGCGCCCGTATCCGAACCGTTGCCCGAACCCTTGCCGGCCTACCGCGTGACGGCGCCGGAGACCGCCCCGACGGAGGCGGACGGGCGTGGCAGCGTGCGCCGGCTGATCCAGCCCTTCGGCCCCTGGACCCTGATCTGCGACGAGAACCTGCGGCGGCGGCGCAGGGTCTGCAACGTCTCGCAGACCATCGCCGACCGGGCGGGGGCGACGGTGTTCAGCTGGTCGCTCGCGGCGACCCGGGCGGGCGCCGCGGCCTTCATCCTGCGGGCGCCCGTGGTCGGGGCCGGCCGGCACTTCGTCACCCTGACTCCCGAGGGCGGGGCCGCCTCGGAGCTGACGGTGGAGCTGACGCGCTGCGATGCGCGGCAATGCCTCGGCTTCCTCGACGTGACGCCTGCCCTGCGCGGCGCCATCGCGGCCGGGCGCCCGGTGGCGATCGCCTACCGCCCGCACGAGGGCGCACCGTCCCGCCGCCTGCCCGGCACCCTCGACGGGCTGGCCGCCGCCCTCGCGGCGATCCGCTGAGGGGCCTCGCGAGCGACGGAGGGCCGAGCGGCCCGCCGGGCCCGCTCAGGGGCGCAGCACCTTTCCGGGATTCATGATGCCGAGGGGGTCGAGCGCGTCCTTGAGGCTGCGCATCACCGCGAGGGCCGCCGGGCCGCGCTCGGCTTCGAGGTAGCCGATCTTTTTCTGGCCGATGCCGTGCTCCCCCGTGCAGGTACCCTCGAGCGCCAGGGCCCGGGCGACGAGGCGGTCGATGAAGGCCGCCACCCGGGCGACCTCGCCCGGGTCGCCTGGGTCGACGACGACCTGGGCGTGGAAGTTGCCGTCGCCCACGTGGCCGACGATCGGCGCGACGATGCCGCTCTCCGCGATGTCCCGGGCCGTCTCGTCGACGCAGGCGGCGAGCCGCGAGATCGGCACGCAGACGTCGGTGGGCACGACCCGGCAGCCCGGGCGCAGGCCGAGCGCGGCCCAGTAGGCGTCGTGCCGGGCCTGCCAGAGGCGCGTGCGGGCCTCCGCCTCCGTCGCCCAGGCGAAGGTTCCTCCGCCGAAGCCCGCCGCGATCTCGCCGAAGCGCTCCGCCTGCTCGCGCACGCCCGCATCCGTCCCGTGGAACTCCACGAGGAGCAGCGGCGCTTCCGGCAGCGCGAGGCGCGAATGGGCGTTGGAGGCCCGCACCTGCACCGCGTCGAGGAGCTCGATGCGCGCCACCGGGATGCCGGACTGGATCGTCAGGATGGTGGCGTCGCAGGCCGCCTTGATGTCCGGGAAGGAGCAGTGGCCGGCCGCCACCGCCTCCGGGATGCCGGAGAGCCGAAGGGTCAGCTCCGTGATGACCCCGAGGGTCCCCTCCGACCCGACGAGGAGCCGGGTCAGGTCGTAGCCCGCCGCGGACTTGCGGGCGCGGCCGGCGGTGCGCACCACCTCCCCGCTCGGCAGCACCGCCGTGAGCGCCAGCACGGCCTCCCGCATGGTGCCGTAGCGGACCGCGTTGGTGCCCGAGGCACGGGTCGCCGCCATGCCGCCGAGGGAGGCGTCGGCGCCGGGATCGACCGGGAAGAACAGCCCCGTGTCCCGCAAGGCGGCGTTGAGGGCCTTGCGGGTGACGCCCGCCTCCACGGTGGCGTCGAGGTCCTCCGGGTTGACGGAGAGCACCCGGTCCATCCCCGACAGGTCGAGGCTGACGCCGCCCAGCGGTGCGTTGACGTGGCCTTCGAGGGAGGAGCCTGTTCCGAACGGGATCACGGGCACCCGTGCCGCCGCGCAGGCCCGCACCACCGCCTGCACCTCCGCGGTGGAGCGCGGGAAGGCCACCGCGTCCGGCGGCTCGTTGGGGGCCCAGGTGATCGTGCTGGCATGCTGCTCGCGGATCGCCAGCCCCGTGGCGAGGCGGGGCCCGAGGACCTCGCGCAGGCGCCCGGTCACGGCCTCGACGGCCTCGGGGGCGGCCCGCTTCGGATCGGGAGCTGCTGCGGTCATGGCATGGTCCTCGGGGCGCCGCCCCGGCACGGGTCCCGCTCGGGGAACGGCGCGCGGCGCGCGTGGGTCCCTACCGGAGGCGAGATCGTCATTCCAGGGGTCTGTCCGAGCCTGCCGGGGGGCTGCCCGATCCCGCCGGGGGGCTGCCCGATCCCGCCGGGGGGCTGCCCGCCTCCGCCAGGAAGCGGTCGAGGGCCGCGGATGACGGGAAGGCCTCGAAGGCGCCGAACCGGCCGACCGTCAGGGCCGCGCAGGCGGCGGCCCGGCGCAGGGCCTGATCGAGGGGGCGCCCCTCGATCAGGGCGACGGCGAGGCCGGCCCCGAAGGCGTCGCCCGCCCCGATCGTGTCGACGGCCGCGACCCGGAAGGCCGCCTGCCGCAGGGGCGGGCTCCCGCGCCGGAAAGCGACCGCCCCGGCCGCGCCGAGGGTGACCACCACCGTGCCGGGCCCTCCCTCCATCAGGTCCGCGAGGCGGCGCGGGGCGAAGCCGTCGCCGTCCGTCAGGCCGAGATCGCCCGCCTCGACCCGGTTGAGGAGCAGGATCGCCGTGTCGGCGAGGAGGCCCGGCGGGATCGGGCGCGTGGGCGAGGGGTTGAGGAGGGTCGGGATGCCGAGGGCGCGCGCCCGCGCGAAGGCCGCCGCGATGGGGGCGTCCGGCGACTCGAAGGTCGCCAGAACGAGGTGCGCGCGGGCGACCGCGTCGTCGTCGATGTCCTCCGCCCCCAGCCGGCGGTTCGCCCCGAGGCTGACGGCGAGGCAGTTCTCGCCCGCCGGATCGACGAAGCCGACCCCGGCGCCCGTCGAGCCGGGCTTCTCGTGCAGCATGGCCTCGGCGAGGCCCTCCTGCCGGAAGGCCGACCGCGCCACCGCCGCGAAGGCGTCGGACCCGATCGCGAAGGCGCCGTCCACCCCGGCGCCGAGGCGCGCCGCCGCCAGCGCGAGGTTGAAGCCCTTGCCGCCCGGCTCGGAGACGAAGTCCGTCGCGTCGAGCGATTCACCGGTTCGCGGCAGCCGTGCTACCTTGACCGAGCAGGCAACCACGAAGCTGCCGACGACGAAGACCTGCATGGCACCGATCCGGATCCGCGACGTGGCAGAGAGAGCCGCATCCCGCAGGCTTGTCGAGGGCCCGCGCGGCCCGGGCGGATCCGCGGCGCCCGAGCACGAGCCGTCCCGGCCCCTGCCCTTCCACCCCGCCGAGCGCCCGTCGCTGCTGTCGCTCCTGCACCTGCGCGACGACACCGCGATGCCCCTCTACCAGCAGCTCGAGGAGCAGATCCACGATCTGATCGGCTCGGGTGCCCTGCCGGCCGGCACGGTGCTGCCGGCGGAGCGGCAGCTCGCAGAGAACCTCGGCGTCAGCCGCGTCACCATCCAGCGCGCCTACGCGGCGCTGCGCCAGCGCAACCTCCTGACCTCGCAGGGGCGGCGGGGCTTCCTGGTGCGCCCGCGGCCCGACCCCGTGCGCCCGGGCATGGACCGCCTGAAAGGCTTCACGGAGGAGATGCGGGAGCTCGGCCGCATCCCCTCCTCGCGGATCACGGAGCGGGCCGTGGTGTGCGACCGCTCGATCTCGTCGATCTTCGGCCTGCCCTCGACCGCCCCGTTCCTCAAGCTCGTGCGCGTGCGCTTCGGCGACGAGATCGCGATGTCGCGGGAGATCGCCTGGTACAATCTCAAGGCGGTGCCGGCCCTCGAGACGGGCGACCTGTCGGGCTCCGTCTACGCCTTCCTGGCCGAGGAGGCCGGCGCGCGGCTCGTGCGCTGCGAGCAGGCCATCGAGGCGACGCTGCCCACCGCCGAGGAGCGCCGCATCTTCGGGTTCGAGGAGCCCCTGCCCTGCCTGCTAATCAAGCGGCACAGCTTCACCCAGGACGGCACCATGGTGGAGTACGTCGAGGGCCTGTTCCGCGGCGACATGTACAGCTACCGCCTGAAGCTCCAGGCCTGAGGCGGCCCGGATCCTAGACGTCGCGGCGCAGCGCCACGATGGTCTCGCGGAGCCAGCGCTGACCGGGCACGGCGTCGTTCGACGCATGCCAGAGCATCGAGATGGACACGTCCGGCAGGTCGATGGGTGCGGGGCTCACGGCGAGGCCCATGGACTCGCCGAAGAAGCGCGCCAGGCGGGAATGCATCGTGGCGATCACCGGGGCCTGCCGGACCACGAAGGGCATGACGGTGAAGCGCGGCGAGGTCAGCGCGATGACGCGGCTTCGCCCGATCCTGGCGAGCGCGTCGTCCACCACGCCGTGGGCGCTCTCGACGAGGCTCGTCAGGACGTGGGGCAGCCGCACGTAATCCTCGAGGGAGATCGGCGGCGTCACGCCGACGAGCTCGGCGTTGAAGACGCACAGGTAGGTCTCCTTGTTGAGGATGCGCCGCTTATGGTGCGTCTGCCCGTGCTCGAAGATGCCGATGCCGAGATCGATCCGGCCGCTGTCGAGATCCTCGAGGATCCGGTTCCGGTCGGTGGTGTGCAGCAGGAGCTTCACCCCCGGAGCGACGGCCCGCAGGCGCGCGACGAGGTGGGGCATCAGCAGGACCTCGGTCGAGTCCGGGATGCCGAGCGTGAAGGTCACGTCGGCGGTCGCCGGATCGAAGGCGGCCGGCGGCCGGGTGATTTCCTGGATCTGCGACAGGGCGGCCTGGACCGGCTCGACGAGCGCCCGCGCCCGGGGCGTCGGGCGCATGCCGTCCGGGGCGCGGGTCAGCAGCTCGTCCGAGAAGGTCGCGCGCAGGCGCCCCAGGGCATGGCTCATGGCCGACTGGCTGATGCCGATCCGGGCCGCGGCGCGCGTCACGCTGCCCTCCGCCAGCAGGGCGTCGAGGGCGACGAGCAGGTTGAGATCCAGCTTCGCGAGATGCACGTGATCGATACGCATTATGAAACGCATCCATTTGATTCATGGGGCGCCACTAAGCACATTCAGCCTCACGAAGCGACGGGCATTCCGCCGCTCAAGCCTGAGGATGAAGTCATGTCGAACCGTATCAGCGTGCGATCCGTCGCCGTCCTGCTCGCGCTCGCGGCGGCCGCGCCGGCCCTCGCCGCCGAGCCCGCCGCCGTCTACGGCGCCAAGACCGTCGGCGCGATGGCGCTGGAGAGCGCCGGGCGCCCGACCAACGGCACGATGGTCCGCCGGCAGGGCGGCTTCGCGACCGCCGGCGCCGTCCGTTGGATCAAGACGCCTGCCGCGACGATGGAGGCCAGCGCCTCCGCCTTCTAAGGGGTCGACGACCGTGATCCGCTCGTCCGATCCACCCCTCGTCCTGGGATGCGCCCCTGCGGCGGCAAGGTGCCCCGCAAGGCGCCCCAGGACGAAACCCGGATGCCCGGCGCACGGCTCCCCGCTCAGGCGAGGTAGCCGGCGCCGGTGCCGAAGCTCGTCCGGCTGACGCCCGAGAGCTCCACCGTGCCGCCGCCGGACAGCGTCAGCAGGGTGTTGCCGCTCGCCGTGGCCCCGACCTGGAAGGCCTGGCCGCCGAGCGCCAGCCGGTCGCCCTGCGCTTGGCTGAAGCCGAGCACCAGGTCGCGGCCCGAGTTCTGGCCGAACACGTACCGGTCCGCGCCGAGGTCCCCCGAGAGGACGTCGTTGCCGCCGCCGCCCGTGAGGACGTCGTTGCCCTGCGCGCCGTAGAGGGTGTCGTTGCCGAGGCCCCCGTTCAGCGCGTCGTTGCCGCCGCGCCCGCTGATGAGGTCGTCCCCGCTCCCGCCGCTGAGGGTGTTGGCGCGCGAGGTCCCGTTGAGCGTCTGACCCGCGACGGGCGTCGGAGTCGTAGGGACGGTGGTGCCGGTATCGTTCGGCTCGGCCCGCTCCGCGGCATTCGGCGTGCCGAAATCCTCCGTCACGAAGACGACGTTCCGCCCGTTGATCGTGCCCGCCCTGAGCCCGATGCCGACCTCCTCGAACGACCCCTTGACGATGTTCGCGTAGTGGCCAGGCGAGTTCATCAGGTTGCTGTGGAGCTGGCGAACGGAAGCCTCGTTCAGCTCCCCGCTGACGTAGGCGATGTTCTCCCCGTAGCCCTGCCAGCCGTAGCCCGCCGACGTGAGGCGCGTGCCGGGGCTCGAGCCGTTCACGCCGGTGTGCGAGAACGTGTCGGTCTGATCCATCCAGGCGCTGTGCGCATCGGAGGCGTCAAGTAGTTCGCCGTCGAAGGTCAGCGCCTTGGCGCCGACGCCGGCACGAGCCTCATTGATCAGTTGCAGGAACAGTTTTTCCAGGCTGGTTGGCGCTGTCATTCTCTCAAGACCCTCCACGATAATCTTCTTAGGATTGCATTCCAGTTCGGTTGTTCAATTTTTATTCTTCGGAATGCGGTTTCGGGTCTCGCGTGGCAATG
Source organism: Methylobacterium sp. A54F (assembly GCF_053346035.1). Classification (NCBI taxonomy): domain Bacteria; kingdom Pseudomonadati; phylum Pseudomonadota; class Alphaproteobacteria; order Hyphomicrobiales; family Methylobacteriaceae; genus Methylobacterium; species Methylobacterium sp. A54F. The sequence continues at coordinate 8,737 of NZ_JBKFBF010000010.1, forward strand.
TGGTCAGAGTGTGATTGTTGCCGGACCGTGTCCGAAGCCCGCAAGCCCGGAGATGCAGCTTCGACGAGCATCTCGTCGGGCAACGGCCCGAAGCGTCCGGCGCTGTCCGACCGGGCGCTGCCGACTCCGTGACGGACATCACGGTCGGACGGAGCGCGGCGTCCTAACCAGCGGGCCTCCCTCATCCGAGGGACAGGCCGCGACCGAGCAGGCTCGTCCGACGGCCTCTGAAGCCTGAGGAGCGACCCCCATGTCCGGTACCCGTCTCGGCACCCTCTCCGTCCTGGCCGGAGGCCTCGCCGCCGCGTTCGCGCTGGCGGGCGTCATCTTCTGGGCCACGATGCTCGCCAGCCCGCCGAAATCCGAAGCGCGCATCGCCCCGATCGACATCCTCGGCCTGACGCTCACGGCGCACCCCGAAGCGGGAGAACGGCCCGACGCGTTCTGACCTGCATCGGCCCACGCGGAGGGCCCGTGACGCTCGGGCCGTGCCCGCGGCGTCCCGCGAATCCTAGAGGTGCTTCAGGCCGAAGCTTTCCAGGAGCGGCAGGAGTTCGTCGCGGGCGCGCAGGCGATGGTCGTGGACGCGATCCTGGGCCGTCGCCGGCTCGCCCTGGCAGATCGCATCGATGATCGCCCGGTGCTCGGCCACGGACGCGCCCAGCTCGCGCCGGAGCTTCAGCGTCAGCATGCGGGCGCGATGCGACTGGTCGTTGATGGTCTGGATGATCCGGATCATCCGCCCGTTGCCCGCGTGCTCGACGAGCGCCCGGTGGAAGCGCGCGTCCGCCCGCCCCCAGGCCGGAAGGTCCCCCGCCGCCCAGGCCTCGGCCATGGCCTGCGTGCAGCCGGCCAGCTCGGCCGCCGCGGCGTCGCGCGCCGCGCCCGGCAGCGCCGCGAGCAGCTCGGCGGCGCGCCCCTCGATCGCGATAATGACGTCGTAGATCTCGCGCACATCCTCGGGCGCCAGGGCGCAGATGAGGACGCCGCGCCGGGACAGCACGCGCACGAGCCCGTCCTCCTGCAGGCGGATCACCGCCTCGTGGACGGGCGTGCGGCTCATGCCGAGCCGGAGCGCGATCTCCTGCTCCGAGGCTTGGTAGCCCGGCGCGAAGCTCGAATCCTGAATGGCCTGCTTCAGCGCCGCATAGGCGTCGTCGACCAGGGAGGGACGCCGCTCGACGTCCTGATCCTGCCCCGCTTTCGCGGCCGTGCGCACCGCCATCGCGACCTCCGTCTAAGGCTCCGTCGTACCAACTTCCATGCAAGTTACAATGCCAGATTGACAGAGCGCGCATCCGAGCCTAATGAACGCCAACTTGCATGCAAGCTGGCGCACCAAGACCGGCGCATGCTGGGACCACCCAGGAGGAAACGATGGATGGCTCGCTCGAGCGGGCGACCATGCGCAGGGTCGCGTGGCGCCTGATCCCCTTTATCTGCCTGCTCTACTTCATCGCGTTCATCGACCGCGTGAACATCGGCTTCGCCGCGCTGACGATGAACAAGGACCTCGGCTTCTCGTCGGCCGTGTTCGGCTTCGGGGCCGGGGTGTTCTTCTTCGGCTACTTCCTGTTCGAGGTGCCCTCGAACATCATCCTCGACAAGGTCGGCGCCCGCCTGTGGATCGCCCGGGTGATGATCACCTGGGGCATGCTCTCGGGGGCCTTCGCCTTCATCAAGGGCGAGACGAGCTTCTACCTGCTGCGCTTCCTGCTCGGCGCAGCCGAGGCCGGCTTCTTCCCCGGCATCATTCTCTACCTGAGCTACTGGTTCCCGGCCCGCTACCGTGCGGGGGTGGTCTCGCTGTTCATGGCGGCGGCCCCGGTCTCCGTGCTGCTGGGCTCGCCGCTCTCAAGCGCGCTCCTCGAGATGGAGGGGATCCTCGGCCTCCATGGCTGGCAATGGATGTTCATCATCGAGGCCGTCCCGGCCGTGCTGCTCGGCATCATGGTGCTGTTCTACATGACCGACCGGCCCGAGAAGGCGAAGTGGCTCTCCGACGACCAGCGCGCCTGGCTCGTCGCGGAGATGAACGAGGAGCGCGCCCGCAAGCAGACGACCGCCAGGCACAGCCTCCTGGGCGGGATGGCGGACCTGCGCGTGCTGGCGCTGGCGCTCATCTACTTCGGCACCTCGGCCGGCCTCTATACGCTCGGCATCTGGGCGCCGCAGATCATCAAGAGCTTCGGCCTGTCCACCGTTGCGGTCGGCTTCCTGAACGCCGTTCCGCCGACCGTCGCGGTGGTCGGCATGATCCTGTGGGCGCGCCATTCCGACCGGACGGGCGAGCGCACCTGGCACGTGGTCGTCGCCTGCCTCGTGGCGGCCGCAGGCCTGCTGCTCGCCGGCGGGGCCGCCTCGGTCGCCGCGGTCATCGCCGCGCTCAGCCTCGTCAATGTCGGGATCAGCGCGGCGAAGCCGCCGCTCTGGGCCATGCCGACGATGTTCCTGTCGGGGCCCGCCGCGGCGGTCGGCATCGCGACCATCAACTCGATCGGCAACCTCGGCGGCTTCGTCGGCCCCTGGGCGATCGGGTGGATCAAGGACCAAACCGGCAGCTTCACCGGGGGCCTCGTCTTCGTGGCCGCCCTGCTCCTCCTCTCCGCGACCCTCACCCTCGTCGTTGCCCGGTCCGGGCGGCGCGCCGAGCCCGCCGGCGCCGCCGCGCGCTGAAACCCGTCCGCATCCTCAAAGGAGACCTGTCATGAAGACCTACCGCATCGCCGCCATTCCCGCCGACGGCATCGGCATCGAGGTCATCGCCGCCGGCATCGAGGTGCTGGACGCGCTGGCCGAGAAGACCGGCGACTTCACCTTCGCGTTCGATCACTTCGACTGGGGCTCGGACTACTACAAGAAGCACGGCGTGATGATGCCGGCCGACGGGCGCGAGCAGATCAAGGACCACGACGCGATCTTCTTCGGCGCCGTCGGCGCGCCGGACGTGCCGGACCACATCACCCTCTGGGGCCTGCGGCTCGCCATCTGCCAGCCCTTCGACCAGTACGCCAACGTCCGCCCGACCCGGATCCTGCCGGGCATCACGAGCCCGCTGCGCCACGTCACCGGACCGGAGCTGGACTGGGTGATCGTGCGCGAGAACTCGGAGGGCGAGTACGCGGGCGTCGGCGGCCGGGTGCACCAGGGCCATCCCAACGAGGTCGCCACCGACGTCTCGATGATGACCCGCTCGGGCGTCGACCGCATCATCCGCTACGCCTTCGGGCTGGCGCGGTCGCGCCCCCGCAAGCTCCTGACCGTGGTGACGAAGTCGAACGCGCAGCGCCACGCGATGGTGATGTGGGACGAGATCGCGGCCGAGGTGGCGCGGGACTTCCCCGACGTGACCTGGGACAAGATGCTCGTCGACGCGATGACCATGCGCATGACCATGAAGCCCGAGACCCTCGACACGATCGTGGCCACGAACCTGCACGCCGACATCCTCTCGGACCTCGCCGCGGCGCTCGCCGGCTCCCTCGGCATCGCGCCGACCGCGAACATCAACCCGGAGCGCACCTTCCCGTCGATGTTCGAGCCGATCCACGGCTCGGCCTTCGACATCACCGGCAAGGGCATCGCCAATCCGATCGCCACCTTCTGGACCGCCTGCCAGATGCTGGAGCATCTGGGCGAGCAGTCGGCTGCCGACCGGCTGATGCGGGCGGTCGAGCGCGTCACCGCCGATCCGAACCTGCACACGCCGGACCTCGGGGGCCGGGCGACGACCCGGCAGGTCACGGACGCGGTGATCGCGGCCGTGCGGGGCGACAACGCCTAAGGCTCGCGGCGGCGCCCTCCGGACCCCGGGGCCGGCCGGAGCGATTGCCCGGCGGCCCCGATCGTGGGATCGATAGCAGCAGAAGGCGGCCCGATGCGGCCGAGCGAATCATGCGCCGTCACCGCTACGCCAAGATCGTCGCCACCGTCGGGCCCGCGACCAACACGCCCGAGATGCTGCGGGCCCTGTTCCTCGCCGGCGTCGACACATTCCGGCTCAACTTCAGCCACGGCGTGCAGGCCGACCACGCCCGGGTCCACGCCGCCATCCGCGCCCTCGAACGGGAGGTCGGCCGGCCGATCGGCATCCTGCAGGACCTGCAGGGGCCGAAGATCCGCGTCGGGACCGTGCAGGGCGGGCGGCTCGACCTCGCGGCCGGCGAGCGCGTGCGCTTCGTGCTGGACGGCTCGGAGGGCGGGAAGGATGCGATCCCCCTGCACCACCCCGAGATCTTCGCGGCCGTGGTGCCCGGCCAGGACCTGCTGATCGACGACGGCCGCGTGCGGGTTCGGGTCGTCGGCCTCGAGGCCGCGGCGATCGAGGCCGAGGTGATCACCGCAGGCGTGATCTCGAACCGCAAGGGCGTGAACCTGCCGGGCACGCTCCTCGACCTGTCGCCGCTCACCGAGAAGGACCGCGCCGACCTCGCCTTCGGCCTCGAACTCGGCGTCGACTGGGTGGCGCTCTCCTTCGTGCAGAAGCCCTCCGACGTAATCGAGGCCCGCGGCTTGATCGGCGACCGGGCCGGCATCATGACCAAGGTCGAGAAGCCGCAGGCGCTGGAGCGGATCGCGGACATCATCCAGCTCTCGGACGCCGTGATGGTGGCCCGCGGCGACCTCGGCGTCGAGATCCCGCACGAGGACGTGCCCGGCCGTCAGAAGGAGCTGATCCGCGCCTGCCGCCTCGCCGTGAAGCCGGTGGTGGTGGCGACCCAGATGCTCGACTCGATGGTCTCGGCCCCGGCTCCCACGCGGGCGGAGGCCTCGGACGTCGCGACCGCGATCTACGACGGGGCGGACGCCGTGATGCTCTCGGCCGAGTCGGCCACGGGCCGCTACCCGGTCGAGGCGGTGGCGATGATGGATCGCATCATCCGGAGCGTCGAGGGGCACAAGCTCTACCACTCGATCATCGCGGCCCTGGAGCCCGGCGAGGAGGAGACCCCGCCCCACGCCGTCGCCACCGCGACCGCGACGCTGGCCGAGGCCGTCCGTGCGACGGCGATCGTCACCTACACGGCGAGCGGCACCACCGCGGCCCGCGTCGCCCGCAAGCGCCCGGCGGTGCCGATCCTGGCGCTGACGCCCGACCTCGGCACCTCGCGCCGGCTCAGCCTGCTCTGGGGCGCCCACAGCGTCCGGACGGACGACGTCGATTCCTACGAGGAGATGACGGCCAAGGCCTGCCGGCACGCGCAGGAGGAGGGCTTCGCCAAGCCGAACGACCTCATCGTGACGGCCGCCGGCATCCCGTTCCACACCACCGGCAACACCAACAACATCCGCCTCATCCAGATCTGACCCCGGGGGCCTAGCGCGCCGCGCCTACGGCGCGCGGCTCGGCGGCAGGATCATCGCCGTGTCCGGGTCGGAGACATCGCCCTCCTGCTGCTGGTCGAGGGTCAGCTTGGCGGCCAGATCCGGCGTCCGCCCCTCTCGCAGGGCCTTCGCGGCCGCGACCGCCTGCTCGCGCGCCTGCTCCGGGCTCATCTCGCCCCGCACCACCGCGCGGGCGAGATTCAGGCTCAGGACGTTCTCGGCCTCGCTGGCGCCGTAGGCGGTAAGCGTGCCCCGCGTCCGGTCCGGGATCACGCTGCCGTTGAAGGTCGCGACGGCGCTGTAGAAGTTGAGGGGCACCTTGTAGGGCAGGCTCTGCTCCAGCACGTCGCTGTGCTTGGCCGGGAAATCGTGCTCGGCGCCGACCTTGTGCACCACGGTCCGGATCCACGGCCCGTTGCGGTGCCAGATCAGCAGGGTCGCCGTCCGCTCCTGCGGCGGTCCATAGGTCCCGGTGATCGCCGTCGCGGCCTTGCGGGCCGCCTCGGGCCAGTCCTCGATGCCGGGTTCGGCGGCGGCGGCCTGGGCGGCGACCAGCACGAACGCGAGGGCGAGGACGGTGCGGCTTGGCGCAGGACTTGGCGCGAGACTTGGCGCAGGACTTGGCGCAGGGCTTGGCGCGGGCATGTGGCCTCCCAGTCGGTGGCGGGCGCGGAACGCGGTCGGGGGCGACGAACGGGGAGCCGCCGTCACGCCGTCGCGTTGCCCCGACGCTGCGCCGGGTATAGGCCGGGTACACAAGAATGGTTCCAGGGAGATGCCCGATGGCGCAGCACGTGTCGCTGAACGTGAACGGTCGCGCGGAACGCGTCGCCGTCGAGGATCCCGAGACCCCTCTCCTCTACGTGCTGCGCGACGACCTCGGCCTGCACGGCCCGCGCTTCGGCTGCGGCCTCGGCCAGTGCGGCTCCTGCACGGTGCACGTCGACGGGCAGGCGGTGCGCTCCTGCATCACGCCGGTCTCTGGCCTGAAGGCGGGAGCCCGGATCGTCACCCTCGAGGGTCTCGGCAGCCCGGACGCGCCGCACCCGGTGCAGGCGGCCTTCATCGCGGAGCAGGCCGCGCAGTGCGGCTACTGCATCAACGGCATGATCATGCAGTCCGCCGCCCTCCTGAACGAGACCCCAAAGCCCGACGAGGCCGCGATCCGGCAGGCGCTGGCGCAGAACCTCTGCCGCTGCGGCACCCACCTGCGGATCGTGCGCGCCGTCCAGCGCGCCGCCGGCACGCTCTGAGGGAGATCACCCATGAACGCGCTCCATCCCTCGCGCCGCAGCCTGCTCCTGCAGGGGGGTGCCCTCGTCGTCGGCTTCTCCCTCGCCGGCCGCGGCGCCCGCGCGCAGACCCTCGCGCCGGTTCCCACCAACGGCTTCGCGAAGCCCGTCGCGCCCGATCAGGTCGACAGCTTCCTGGCGCTCGGCGCGGACGGTCGCGCCACGATCTTCTCGGGCAAGGTCGATCTCGGCACCGGCATCGAGACCGCGATGGCGCAGATCGCCGCCGAGGAGCTCGACCTGCCCCTCGACCGCGTCACGGTCGTGCAGGGCGACACCGCGCTGACCCCCGATCAGGGCCCGACCTACGGCAGCCTCTCGATCCAGAAGGGCGGCGTCGAGATCCGGCAGGCGGCAGCGACCGCCCGCGCCCGCCTCGTGGCGCTCGCCAGCGAGCGGCTCGGCGTGCCGGCCGACGGGCTGGTGAGCCGGGACGGCACCGTGCAGCCGAAGGGCGGCGGTCGCGGCATCACCTACGCCGAGCTCGTGAAGGACGGCCGCCTCGACCTGAAGGTCGATCCGGCCGCCACGACCAAGGACCCGGCGACCTTCGCCCTCGTCGGCAGGTCGGTGGCCCGGATCGACATCCCCGACAAGATGACCGGCCGCTTCACCTACATGCAGGATTACCGCGTGCCGGGCATGGTGCACGCCCGCGTCGTCCGGCCGCCGGCCATCGGCGCGAACCTGGAGAGCGTGGACGAGGCCTCGGTCGCGGACGTTCCGGGGCTGATCCGGGTCGTGCGCCAGGGCAACTTCCTGGCCGTCGTCGCCGAGAAGGAGTGGGCGGCCGTGAAGGCCGCGGCGCGCATCAGGGCGACGTGGTCGACCTGGGAGGGCCTGCCGGAGCAGGACAAGCTCTGGCAGCACGTGCGGTCCACGAAGGTCACGAAGGACGACGTCACGAGCAGCACGGGCGATGCCGAGGCGGCGCTCGGCCAGGCCGCGCGGACGCTCGCGGCGAGCTACGACTTCGCCATTCACACCCACGGCTCGATCGGGCCCTCCTGCGCGATCGCGGAGCTCAAGGACGGCCTGCTCACCTGCTGGACGGCCTCGCAGATGACGCACGCCCTGCGCAAGCAGCTCGCGGCGATGACCGGCCTCTCGCCGGAGGCGGTGCGCTGCATCTACGTCGAAGGGTCCGGCTGCTACGGCCGCAACGGCCACGAGGACGCGGCGGGGGACGCGGCGCTCCTCGCCCGCGCGGTCGGCCGCCCCGTGCGGGTGCAATGGTCCCGCGCGGACGAGCACGGCTGGGATCCGAAGGGGCCGCCGACGCTGATCGACCTGCGGGCCGGCCTGGATCCGGACGGCAACGTCACCGCCTGGTCCTCGCAGTTCCACGTGCCGGAGGGGGCGGCCGGCAACGTGCCGCTGGTGGCCGCCGACCTCGCCGGGCTGCCCCACGAGACCGTGATGGCGCCCGGCAACGTCATCCAGAACTCCGCCCTGCCCTACGCCGTCCCGAACGTGCGCACGGTCTGCCACCGCCTGGCCTCGACGCCGTTCCGGCCCTCCTGGATCCGCACGCCCGGGCGGATGCAGAACACCTACGCGAACGAGGCCTTCCTCGACGAATGCGCGGCGGCGGCAGGGGCCGACCCGCTCGCGTACCGCCTGCGGATGCTGAAGGACCCGCGGGGCATCGAGGTGCTGCGGCGGGTCGCCGAGATCGCCAAGTGGCAGGCCCGCGCCTCGCCGGTGAAGGCGGAGGCGGGCGACGTGCTGCGCGGGCGGGGCCTCTCCTACGTGAAGTACGAGCTGAACCGCACCTACGTGGCGGGCGTGGCGGAGGTCGAGGTCGACCGCAGCACGGGGCAGGTCCGGGTGCCGCGCTTCTTCGTGGTCCAGGATTGCGGGCAGATCATCAACCCGGACGGCGTCCGCAACCAGCTCGACGGCAACGTCATCCAGACCGTGAGCCGGGTGCTGATGGAGGAGGTCACGTTCGACCGGGGCGCCGTGACGAGCCTCGACTGGGCGAGCTACCCGATCCTCACCTTCCCGGACGTGCCCGAGGTGATCACGGACCTGATCGACCGGCCGACCGAGAAGCCGTGGGGCGCCGGCGAGCCGTCCGCGGCCATCGTGCCGGCGGCGATCTCGAACGCCATCTTCGACGCGACGGGCGCCCGTCTCAGGTCGGTGCCGTTCACGCCCGCCAAGGTGAAGGCAGCGCTCCAGGCAACCTGAGGCCGCCCCCGTAGCCTCGGAAATCGAAACGATGTGTTTCGATCGTTTCGATTTCCAGCCGGACGCGCCTGCCGCAGGATGCCTCTCGCCGGCGCAGCGGTCCCGGAAACGCCTCGAACCCACGACCCGAGGGCGTTCCCACGATCGCGCGGCGGCGCCCGCAAGTCCTGGAACACGTCCTGGAGAATGGGAGCGAGGATCATGAGCTGGCACGGCGCGGACGATCCGACCCCGGGCGATCATTTCAGCTGCGATGCGATCCAGAGCCTGATCGTGCCGCGCTCGCGCGATCTCGGCTCGTTCGCCGTGCGACGGGCGCTGCCCTCGACCGTGTGCCGGATGGTCGGGCCCTTCATCTTCTTCGACCAGATGGGGCCGTCCGAGTTCCTGCTCGGGCAGGGCATGGACGTGCGTCCCCATCCCCATATCGGCCTCTCGACGGTCACCTACCTGTTCGACGGCGAGATCATGCACCGCGACAGCCTCGGCACGGAGCTGCCGATCCGGCCGGGCGAGCTGAACTGGATGACCGCGGGCCGGGGCATCACCCACTCGGAGCGCACCGCCGCAGGCCTTCGCCAAACCGGCTCCAAGCTGTTCGGCATCCAGAGCTGGGTCGCCCTGAGCGCCCGGGACGAGGAGAGCGCCCCCGGCTTCGAGCACTACGACGCCGCGGCGCTGCCGGTCCTGACGGGCGAGGGCAAGACCGTGCGGCTGATCGCGGGCGAGGCCTTCGGGGCGCGCTCGCCCGTGCGCACGTCGAGCCCCATGGTCTACGCCGACGTGGCCCTGGAGGCGGGCGCCGTCCTGCCCCTCGACCCGACCTACGACGAGCGGGCGATCTACACGGTGGCGGGCGCGATCGACATCGCCGGCGACGGCTTCGGACCCGGACAGCTCCTGGTGTTCCGTCCCGGGGACCGGATCAGCGTGCGCGCGACCCAGGCCGCCCGCTTCATGGTCCTGGGCGGCGAGCCGATGGACGGCCCGCGCCATCTCTGGTGGAACTTCGTCTCCTCGCGGCCCGAGCGGATCGCGCAGGCGAAGGAAGACTGGCGCCAGGGCCGGTTCGACACCGTGCCGAACGACGCCGAGTTCATCCCCCTGCCCGAGGACCCACCGCCCGTCCGCTATCCGTGAGGGCGGCCTGCGCCGGCCCTACGGCGGGAACGCCGCGTCCAGGGCCCGCAGGTCGCTCTCCGACAACGTCAGGGTGAGCGCCGCCGCGTTCTCCCGGACGTGGGCGATCGACCCCGATTCCGGGATCGCGATGGCGTTCCCTGACCGGATCGCCCAGGCCAGCGCGACGACCGCCGCGCTCTGGCCGTAGGCCGAGCCGATCCGCGCCAGCGCCGGGTCCTTCAGGATGCTCGAGCCGTGGCCGCCGAGCGGCGAATAGGCCATGATCGGCACGCGGTGCTGCGCGCACCACGGCAGCAGGTCCCGCTCGATCGCCCGGTTCGCCAGGCTGTAGGGGACCTGGTTGACGGCGCAGCGCTCGCCCGCGGGGATGGCCAGCAGCTCGTCCATGTCGGCGACGCCGAAGTTCGACACGCCCCAGCGGCGGATCAGCCCCTCCGCGCGCAGCTGCTCGAACGTCTCGACGACGGGTCTCAGGTCCTTCACCTCGCGGCGCCAGTGGAGCAGGTAGAGGTCGAGGTGGTCGGTGCCCAGGCGCGCGAGGCTCGCCGTGCAGGCATCCCGGATGCCGGCCGGCGTCGCGTGCGAGGGCCACACCTTCGAGACGAGGAACACGTCGTTGCGACGCCCTGCGATGGCGCGCCCGATCAGCTCCTCGGCCTTGCCGCCCCCGTAGATCTCGGCCGTGTCGACGAGGGTCAGCCCGAGGGAGAGGCCGACCCTCAGCGCTTCCGCCTCCTCGTCCGCGGCCCGCTTGCCCTGGCCGACGCGGGCCGATCCCTGGCCGAGCGCGGTCACGGCGGTGCCGTCGCGGAGGCTGACGCTGCGCGGCGCCGCCGCTGCAGCCTGGCGCGGCAGCGAGAGGGCCGCGGCCGCCCCCGCGCCGTAGGCCGTGAACCGACGTCGCGTGATGGCGCTCATCGCTGGCTCCCACATCCTGATCGCGGATCGGAGCCGATCATACCCGCTCGGCATCGACGCAGGCTAGCTCGCCGGCCTGCCCGCGGCGCGTCAGTCCTTCATCCCCGTGATGGAGGCCGCCATGGCGCGCGGGTCGCGGGTCGGCCAGCGGCCGGTCTCGACCTGGGCGAGGAAGTCCCCGACGAGGCGGCCGAAGGCCTCCGGCTCCTCGGTGTTGAGCGCGTGGCCGGTGTTCGGGAGGACGGCGAGGGCCGCGGAGGGAATCGTCCGCTTCATCAGGATCCCGGGCAGCAGGCACGGCCAGTCCTCGTCGCCCGTCACGATCAGGGTCGGTGCCGTGATGCCCGCCATGGCCCCGGTCAGGTCGTAGAGCGAGGGGCGCTCCTTCTGCACGCCCTGCTGCGTGTTGGCCGAGCCGAGGGCCGAATGCTCCGCGAGCATGCGCTTGAACTCGGCGTGCCCGCGGGGATCCTTGTTCTCGAACTGCACGCGGCTCGGGCCCTGAGCGTAGCGCTCCGTGAACGCCGCCATGCCGTCGCGCAGCAGGACACCCGCGGTGACGTCGGCTTCCGCCCGGAAGGTCTCGCGCTGCGCGGGCTCCGCGCCGTAGCCGCAGCCGCAGATGCACAGGGACAGTGTACGGCCCGGGTGGCGCAGGCCGAAATGCAGCGTGGCGAAGCCGCCCATCGAGAGGCCGACGACGTGGGCCCGGGGCTCGCCGAGGGCGTCGAGGACGGCGAGGATGTCGTCGGCCGCCTGGGCCTGCGAGTAGGCTCCGACCGCCTCCGGGACGTCGGAGGGCGGGTAGCCCCGGGCGTTGAAGGCGACGGCCCGGTAGCGCTTGCCGAAGTGGCGCAGCTGCGCCTCCCAGCTGCGATGGTCGCCCGCGAACTCGTGCACGAAGATCAGCGGCGTGCCCGATCCGGTCTCCTCGTAGTGGAGGCGGACCCCGTCCTGGCTGGTGGCGGTGGGCATGGCTGGTCTCCCTGGGTCCGAGGTGTCGTGTCGCGTTCCCCGCGCGGGGCGCTCAGGCCTGCGCCACCGACCGCGCGAGGTGCGTGCCGTGGCCCTTGCGCCCGGTGAGCTGCCCGTCGCGCACCACGAACTGCCCGCGCACGAGGGTCGAGACCGGCCAGGCCGAGACTTCGAGGCCCTCGTAGGGGGTGTAGTCGCAGGCGTCGTGCAGGCGGTCGTGGGTGATCGTCGTCGGCAGGTCGGGGTTCCAGATCGCGATGTCGGCGTCGCACCCCACCGCGATCGTGCCCTTGCGCGGGTACAGGCCGTAGAGCTTCGCGTGGTTCGTCGCCGTGAGCGCAACGAACCGGTTCAGGTCGATCCGGCCCTTCGCGACGCCCTCCGAGAACAGGATCGGCAGGCGCGTGGCGACGCCCGGGATGCCGTTCGGGACCCAGCGGAAGCTCGACCGTCCGCGGGGCGCGAGCTTGCCGGCGGGATCGTCGTAGCGGAACGGGCAGTGGTCGGACGAGAACACCGCGAACACGCCGGTCCGCAGGCCCTCCCAACAGGCCTCCTGGCTCGCCCGGTCCCGGGGCGGGGGCGAGCAGACGGCCTTGGCGCCCTCCATGCCGATTCCGTTGAGGTCCGCTTCGGTGAGGACGAGGTATTGGGGGCAGGTCTCGCCGTGGACCGGCAGGCCGCGGTTCTGCGCGCGCCGGATCTCCTCCATCGCCCCCCGGTTCGAGACGTGGACGATCATGATCCGGACGTCGACGATCTCGGAGAGCGCGATGGCGCGGTGGGTCGCCTCGCGCTCCACAGGGATCGGCCGCGACGTGGCGTGGAAGCGCGGCGCCGTCTGCCCGAGGCGCTCCAGCCGGTCGGTCAGGAAGCGGATGGCGTCGTCGTTCTCCGCGTGCACCATCACGAGCGCGCCGGTCTCACGGCCGACCTGCATCACCTCCAGCATCTGGCGGTCGCTCAGCGCGAGGCCCTCGTAGGTCATGAACACCTTGAACGAGGTGTAGCCGTCGGCCACCAGGGCCGGGAGCTCCTGGCCGAGGACCGCCTCGGTCGGGTCGGTGACGATGAGGTGGAAGGCGGTGTCGACGTAGCACTGCCCGGCCGCCTTGGCGTGATACTCCGTGAGGGCCGCGCGCAGGCTCTGGCCCCGCGCCTGCAGGCAGAAGGGCAGCACCGTGCCGTTGCCGCCGAAGGCCGCGGAGCGCGTGCCGCTCTCGAAGTCGTCGGCCATGACCTGGCCCGGGGCGCCGGGCTGGGCGAGGTGGACGTGGCTGTCGATGCCCGCGGGCAGGACGAGGTGGCCCCGCGCATCGACGATCTCCTCCGCCTGGCCCAGGTCGTCGCCGAGGGCGGCGATGCGCCCGTCGCGGATCGCCACGTCGCAGTGGAAGGTGTCGGCCGCCGTCGCGACGCGGCCGCCGCGGATGATCAGGTCGAACTTCGCCATCTCGAACCTCCTGTCCGGCCGCTCAATCCCGGTGCTCGATCCGCCGCGCCAGGGCGCCGGGCAGCCCGCGCGTGGGCTTGGCCGCGGGGCGCCGGAAGGTGCCCGCGCTGGCTTTCCTGGGCGCCAGGGCGACGAGCGCCTCGGCCTGCTTCACCGCCGCGCCGATCGGGTCCACCAGCGGAACCGGCACCCGGTCGGCGACGCGGCCCGCGAGGCCTGCGAGTGGCGCGCCGCCCAGGATGATCACGTCCGCCTCGTCCTGCGCGACGGTGCGCAGGGCCAGATCGACCAGGAGGTCCTCCTTCTCGCCCTGCACCGTCGCCAGGTGCCGGAACGGCCCGCCGAGGGTCCGCACCCCCGCGCAGCGCCCGGCGAGCCCGTTGAGCGCCACGCAGTCCTCGTACCAGGGCCCGAGGGCTTCGGCGAAAGTGACGATCGCGAAGCGCCGGCCGAGCATGCAGGCGGTGAGCATGGCCGCCTCCGCGAGGCCGACGACCGGGATGTCGAAGAGTTCCCGCGCGCCCTGCAGGCCGGGGTCGCCGAAGGCCGCGACGATCGCCGCATCGACGCCCGCATGCGCCTCCGCCAGCATCTCGAGGGCGATGGCCCCGCCGATCTGCGCCTCGGCGCGGGTGGCGATGTAGGGCACCCCGTAGGGCGCGGTGGCCGGCACCAGGCTCGTGCCGGGAGCCGCGACCTGGGTGCCGGCGGCGAGCAGGAGGTCGGTGACGTCCGCGCTGGTGTTGGGGTTGAGGACGAGGATGTTCATCCGGGTCTCGATCCGTTGTCAGCGCACGGGGGACGGGGCGGCGGGTTCCGCCGGCAGGGCGAAGACGCGGCCGAGGTCGCGCCAGCGGGCCGGATCGAGGCCGGTCGCCGCCAGGCACGCCCAGAGGGTGACCGCCACGGAATCGTAGACGGGCAGGCCGAGCTCCGCCTCGAGGGCCGCCGCGGCGAGCGCGCCGCGCATGTTCGTGCAGAGGATCGCCACCGCATCGCACCCCTCGGCGGCGACCTCCCGGACGAGGCCCGCCACGGTCTCCCCCGGAACCTCGGCGAAGGAGAAGTTGTCGCGCCGGCTCAGGTGGCGCTCGGCCGTGCAGGGGAAGCCGGCCTCGGCCCAGTTCGCCCGGATGCGCGCCTGCACCTCGGGCAGGTAGGGCGTGACGAGGCCGATGCGGGCGGCGCCCGTGCGCCGGAAGATCTCCCGGTAGGCCAGCACCGTCGTGCAGGCCGGGATGCCGGTCGCTTCGGTGATGCGCGCACACAGGCGCTCGTCGCGCTCGAAGCCGAGCCAGCCCGCGGACGTGCCGTTCCAGGCGATCACGTCGACCCGCGCGTCGGCGAGGAGCTCGGCGGCGGCGATCATGCCGCCGGGGTCGAACTGCCCGAGCGCGGCCTCGGACAGGGCGATCTCGGTGACGCGGAAGCGCGAGACGTGCACCGAGACGTCGCCGGCCCCGCCGGGGGCGCCGGCCAGGAGCGCGGCCGTGACCGGCTCCAGGACGGTGTTGGAGGAGGGGGTCAGCATGCCGATCCGCACCGCGCGCGGCGCACGGTGTCCGGCGCTGTCCGGGGTGGGTGTCCGGGGGGTGTCCATCGCGGTCAGACCGGGAGCTTGGCGCGGTAGTCGATGAGCGTCGAGCAGAGGAGGAGCGCGACGCCGGCCCCGGCGAAGAACATCAGGGCCAGGAAGTAGGAGCCGGTCGCCTGGACGATGAGGCCGACGATGAGGGGCACGCTGATGCCGGCGATGTTGCCGCCGAGGTTCATGCAGCCGCCGAGCAGGCCCGCCCGCTGGCGGCCCCCGAGGATCGAGGGGATCGCCCAGTACATCCCGCACCAGCGCAGGAAGAACAGCGTCACCGAGAGCAGGACCACCACCGCCACCGGGTCGGTGACGTAGGCGACGGAGAAGATCGAGACCGTGGCGAAGATCGCCGCGATGGCGAACAGGGTCCGGAAGACGAGGTTCGGCCGGCCGCCGCGGGCGAGCCAGGCGTCGCAGATGAAGCCCCCGATGATCTCGCCGACGAAGCCGCTGAAGAAGATCACGAACGAGGCGCCGCCGAGGGCCTTGATGTCGAAGCCGTGGACCCGGAACAGGTAGGTCGGCATCCAGGTCAGCAGGCCGTAGAAGACGGCGTTGAAGAACATCCAGCCGAGGCACATGCACCAGGCGGAGCGGAACCGGAAGTAGGCGTGCCAGGGCGCGTCGGCGGAGCCGGCGCCGTCCGCGTCCTCCAGCGCCTGCGCCTCCTCGATGAAGCGCGCCTCCGCCTCGTTGACGCCGGGATGCTCCCGGGGCGTGTTGCGGATGTACCACCAGGCGGCGATGCCGCACAGGACGGTGCCGATGCCGGCCGCCGCGAAGGCCATGCGCCAGGAATCGAAGGCGCCGATCAGCCACGCGATGACGATGGAGCCGAGCGCGGCCCCGAGGGGCGCGCCGCCGTCGAGGAGGGCCGCGCCGCGGGCGCGCTCGTGGCGGGTCATCCAGATGGCGTTGAGCTTGCCGCCCGCCGGGTAGATCGGCGCCTCGGCGGCGCCGAGCCCCAGGCGGGTCAGGAGCAGCCCGAACCAGCTCGTGGAGAGGGCGGCGATGCCCTGGAAGAAGCCCCAGCCGATCGTCGCCAGCCCGATCACCAGCCGCGGCTTGAACCGGTCGGCGAGGAGCCCGCCGGGGACCTGCATGAAGGCGTAGGTCCAGAAGAAGGAGCTGAGCAGCAGCCCCTGCAGGGCGGGATCGAGGTTGAACTCCCGGGCGATCAGCGGCATCGCGACGGAGAGGGACGCGCGATCGATGTAGTTGATCGAGATGAGCGCCAGCATCAGCAGGAACAGCTTCCAGCGGACGTTGGAGCGCGCGGGGCCGGCGGTCGCGATGGCGGCTGTGCTCATCTGCTCATCCTCCACAAAGGGGGGCGTCCCGTCGGGCGCGGGGCCGCGTGGCTCGGCCGACGATGCGAGCCGGCGAGATCTGAGTTCGGTTCGCGCGCCGGCGGACCGCACCGGCGCGCTTGCTGTTTTCGCCGTGATGACATCAGGTTATCCCGCGTGATCGCGTTGGCAAGGGATTTTTTGCGTGCTGCATGCAATTTGTGAAAAATGGCGCGAGAAGCGGCGAACGACGGGGCGGGCCTGCCCATGAGCGCGTCATTCCGGGGCCCGGTCGTCGCCGGCCGCCATGGCCGTGTCGGGCCCGGTTCGCGCCGATGAGCGAGCCCCGCCGGCCCCGCGGCCGCCCGCGCAAATCGCCCCCGCTCGACGTGCAGCCCCGGCTCGCGAATGTCGGGCTCCACGAGAAGGCGACCCGGCACCTGCGCGAGCTCATCCTGACGGGCGCCCTCCCCCCCGGGCAGGACCTCGTGGAGGCCGACCTCTCGGCGGCGCTCGGCATCTCGCGCACGCCGGTGCGGGAGGCCCTCAAGCTCCTGGCGGTGGAGGGCCTGGTCGAGCTCCGTCCCAATCGCTCGGCCCGCGTGCCGGACCTTCGGGCCGAGGGGATCGCGCAGCTCTTCGAGGCGATGGCCGGTCTGGAGCGGATCGCGGCCGAGCTGGCGGCGGCCCGGATCACGGAGGCGGAGCTCGCTCGCCTGCAGGCCCTGCAGATCGAGATGGAGGGCTATCACCGCGCGACGGACCTGGCGCCGTACTTCGCGATCAACCAGCAGATCCACCGGATGATCGTCGCCGCCAGCCGCAACGCGCCGCTGCAGGACGCCCACGAGAGCCTCTACGGGCGGGCCGAGCTCGTGCGTCGCCGCGCCCTGCGGACGCCCGAGCGCTGGGACGAGTCCGTCGCGGAGCATCGCGCGATCTTCGAGGCCCTGGCGGCGCGGGACGCGGCGCGCGCCGGCGCCCTGCTGAGCGATCACGTGGGGCGAACCGGCGCCGTCGTCCTCCGGAACCTGTCGGCCCCTCCCCCGCCGCCCGGCGCCGCCGAGCCCGCGCGCCGGTGAGCCGGAGCGGGGGCGCCCGGCGCTCGCGCGATCCCTGGAGGCCTCCTTCGAGGCTCCGCTTCGCTGCGCACCTCAGGATGAGGGCGCGGGTTGGGGGAGCCAGCCGGTGTCTCCCACCCCCATGCCTCATCCTGAGGTGCCCCCGCAGGGGGCCTCGAAGGAGCCCTCCAGGGATCGCGCGGGAGCTGGAACCCCCTTCGACGGCCGCGCGCGGGCGACCGGTGCCCGTCAGGGCCGGACGTGCTCCCACACCCGGGAGATGACGACCGACCCCTCCCCCACCGAGGAGGCGACGCGCTTGACGGAGCCGGCGCGCACGTCGCCGACCGCGAAGATGCCAGGTTGGGACGTGGCGTAGGGCGAGCCCGCGCCGACCGGGTCGCCGGTCAGGACGAAGCCGTGGCGATCGAGCTCCACGAGGCCGGAGAGCCAGGCCGTGTTGGGCGCGGCGCCCACCATGACGAACACGGCGCAGGCGCACACGCGGCGCTCCGTGCCGTCCGCGACGTCGCGGATCGTCACCGCATCGAGGTGCTCCTCGCCGTGGAGGGCGCCGACCTCGGCGCCGTACTCGATGGTGATCGCCGGGTCCGCTTCGAGGCGGCTGGAGAGGTAGCTCGACATCGAGGATGCGAGCGAGGGCCCGCGCACCAGGAGGCGCACGTGGCTCGCCGAGCGGCTGAGGAACATCGCCGCCTGCCCGGCCGAGTTGCCGCCGCCGATGACGATCGTCTCGGCATCCCGGCAGTAGCGGGCCTCGTTCTCGGTCGCCGCGTAGTAGACGCCCGCGCCCTCGAAGGCTTCGAGCCGGTCGATCGGCAGGCGCCGGTACTGGACGCCGGTCGCGACCACGACGGCGCGCCCGCGCACGCGCCGCTCGTTGTCGAAGGTCGCGCAGAAGCCGCCGTCGTCGAGCCGCTCCAGCTTGACGACCCGCCGCGGCATCGCGAAGCGCGTGCCGAACTTCATCGCCTGGACCTCGCCGCGCCAGACGAGGTCGGCGCCGGAGATGCCCGTCGGAAATCCCATGTAGTTCTCGATCCGGCTCGACGTGCCCGCCTGCCCGCCGATCGCGACGTCCTCGACCACCAGCGCCCGCAGCCCCTCCGCGCCCGCGTAGACGCCGGCCGCCACGCCGGCCGGACCGCCGCCCACGATGAGCACGTCGAAGGCCTCGTCGTCGACGAGCCGGTAGTTCAGGCCGAGGAGCTGCGCCACCTTGTCGGGGGTCGGGTCCGTCACGACGACGTCCCGGCCGAAGATCACGGCCGGCCGGTCGGCCGGGATCGCGCAGCTTTGCGCGACGGTCCCGGCCTCGGCGCTGCCCAGCGGATACGACCGGTAGGGAAGGCGGTTGCGGCTCGCGAACTCCGCGATCCGCCGGACGCCCCGGTCGTCGTCCTCGCCGATGAGCACCAGCGTGCCGTCGCGCGAGTCGAGCTGCCGCCGCCGCCGCGCGGCCAGGACGGTGATGACGATGTCGGACATCTCCGGGATCTCGGACATCAGCCGCAGCATCGCCACCCGCGGCACCTCGATCACGCGCGTCTCCGTGACCGCCCGCATGGGCATCGACCAGTTGCCGCCGTTCAGGAACGCGATCTCCCCCATGAACTGCGTCGGCCCGAGCGTGGCCGGCAGGTGGCGCTCGTCCGTGAACGGGTTCACGACCTCGATCTCGCCCGCCTCGACGTAGACGAAGCGGTCGGCCGGCGCGCCGGCGCGCGCCAGGAACGCCCCGGCCGGATAGGTCCGCTCGGCCCCCGCCGCTCGGATCGCCGCGACGTGCGACGGGGCGAGAGGCACGCGCTGCATCTCGCGAAGGTCGCGGCCGATCGTTTCCATGGCTCCCCTC
Source organism: Methylobacterium sp. A54F (assembly GCF_053346035.1). Lineage (NCBI taxonomy): Bacteria > Pseudomonadati > Pseudomonadota > Alphaproteobacteria > Hyphomicrobiales > Methylobacteriaceae > Methylobacterium > Methylobacterium sp. A54F. The sequence continues at coordinate 27,856 of NZ_JBKFBF010000010.1, forward strand.
CCTCGTCGTCGGGCCGGCGCGGCGGCGGGTTCCTATGCGGACAGGAAGGCCAGAAGGTCGGCGTTGACCTGATCCTTGTGGGTCGAGCACAGGCCGTGGGGCGCGCCGGGGTAGGTCTTGAACGTGCTGCCCTTCACGAGCTCCGCCTGCAGCGCCCCGGCGGCGCCGATCGGCACGATCTGGTCGTCGTCCCCGTGGAGGATGAGGGTCGGGACCGTGATCGCCCGGAGGTCGTCGGTCTGGTCGGTCTCCGAGAAGGCCTTGATGCAGTCGTACTCGCCCTTGAGGCCGCCCATCATGCCCTGCAGCCAGAACGCGTCCCGCAGGCCCTGGCTCACCTGCGAGCCCTCGCGGTTCGCGCCGTAGAAGGGGCCGGACAGGTCCCGGAAGAACTGCGAGCGGTCCGCGGCGACCCCCGCCCGGATGTCGTCGAAGACCTTCATGGGCAGGCCGCCCGGATTGGCCGGCGATTGCAGCAGGATCGGCGGCACCGCGCTGATCAGCACGAGCTTGGCCGCCCGTCCGTGCGCGTGGCGGGCGACGTAGCGCAGCGCCTCTCCGCCGCCCGTGGAGTGGCCGACATGCACGGCGTCCCGCAGGCCCAACGACGCCACGACGGAGGCGAGGTCGGCCGCGTAGGTGTCCATGTCGTTGCCGGACCAGGTCTGGCTCGACCGCCCGTGCCCGCGGCGATCATGCGCGATGCAGCGGAAGCCCTTCTCCGCGAGGAACATCATCTGGTCCTCGAACGCGTCCGAGGAGAGCGGCCAGCCATGGCTGAACACGATGGGCCGCGCGGTCCTGGGGCCCCAGTCCTTGTAGAAGATCTGGGCGCCGTCGGTGGTGGTCGCAAAGCTCACGGGTCGTCTCCTCGGCTCATGGGGTTCAGCCTGCGAGCTGGCGGAGCTCGCCCCGGGCGAGACCCACGAGCGTGCGGCCCGCGAGGCCGGCGATGACCAGCGTGGCCAGCCCCAGCAACAGCAGTGCCAGCGCGTCCGCCGCGAGCGCCTCGGCGTGTCCTGCATAGCGCAGGGCCGCGACCGCCATGGCCGCGACCGGGAAGCTCACGGCCCACCAGGAGACCCGGAACGGGCAGCAGAGCGGCAGGTCGCGCAGGCGGCCGGCGAGCACGGCGAAGACGAAGAGCGCGATGAGGAACAGGGCCTCCGCGAAGGCGTCGATCCGGCCGAAGGTCGCGACGTAGCTCGAGAAGCCGACGGCGAACGGCGCGACGAGGATCATCAGCGTGGGCCGCTGCGCCGGGGCCAGGGGCTCCTCGAAGACGAGCCGGGTGAAGACCAGGGTGAAGAGCGGGACGGCGAAGAACAGCCCGACGCTCAAGGAGAACAGCGACAGGGTCTGCGTGTGGGGCAGGCCCAGCAGGGGCGCGGCCAGGGGGACGTCCAGGAGGCCGACGACCGGCACGATCCAGGCCGGCGTCGCGTGGGCGAGCTGGTGCCGGCTGCCCATCCAGCGGCTGACGATGAGGAAGGCGAACACCACCATCCCGCCCGCGCCGAGGATCCAGAGGGCCGCCGCCAGCGACGGGCTGAGGGGCTGGAGCACGAAGGGCAGCAGCAGCAGGCTGATCAGGATCGTCCCGAACAGGTTGCCGGCGATCGGGTGGCGGAACTCGCCCAGCACCGTCTGCCACGCGGTGATCGCCTTGGCGGCGTAGGCGAGCGCCAGCACGACGAAGGCGACGAGCGCGCACCAGCCGATCGCCTCTCCGACGAGCGCGGGAACGCCGTAGCGCGCGCTGGCGAGCCGCCAGCCGACGCCGAGCCCCGTCAGGCCCATCACGGAGCCGAACAGGCTCACCGGCAGGTAGTCGAAGAGCGGCTTGCGCGCCGTGGAGGCGGGCCGCAGGTCGTCGCCGACAACGCTCGTCGTCATCGCCAGGTGTTTCTCCGTGGGAGCGCGTCGAGGACCCCATCCTGAGCGCGAATCGGACGTTTGGCGAGGCTTCGCCGCCCCACTTCCTTCCACCCCCTTGCCCGCCGCGCGCCGCGGCCGCGCTCAGGCGCCCGACAGCTGCGCCTTCGACAGGGGCAGGCTGCGCACCCGCCGCCCGGTCAGCACCGCGACCGCGTTGACGACGGCGGGCGGCACGCCGGGCAGGCCCGGCTCGCCGATGCCGCCCATCGGCGCGCCGCTCTCCACGATGGTCACGTGGACCCGCGGCATCCGCTCGCGGTCGAGGATCGGGTAGGCGTCGAAGTTGCGCGCCTGGCGCTGCCCGCCCTCGTAGACCACCTGCTCCAGGAGCGTCGCGGAGAGGCCGAGGGCCGCCGCGCTCTCGACCTGGCGCTTGACGATGGCCGGGTTGACCACGCTGCCCGGGTCAATCGCGATCCAGAGATCGTGCACCCGCGCCTCCCCGTCCCTCAGCGAGACCTCGGCGATGGTGGCGGTCTCCGAGCCGAAGGGGGAGGCCATCGAGACGCCGCGGGCCCGGCGCGTGCCGTCCTCCGCCCCGAACGGTCCCGCCTTCCAGCCGCCGGCGAGGTCGGCGACCGCCTGGAGCAACGTCCGGTGGCGCGGGCTGTCCTTGAGGAGCGCCATGCGCAGGGCGAAGGGGTCCCAGCCGCCCGCCGCGGCGATCTCGTCGAGGAAGCTCTCGTAGAAGTAGTCGTTCATCGAGTGGCCGACCGAGCGCCAGAAGGCGATCGTGACCGGATGGGGCACCTTCACGTAGTCGAGGCGCCGGTTCGGGATCGCGTAGGGCTTCTTGTCGAGGCCCTCGACGACGGAGGAATCGATGGGCGACTTGAACAGCGCGCCGAACCAGCGGCCGATCGGGCCCTCGCCCACCGCCGTCGTCCGGATCGCCACGGGCATCCCGTCGCGCCCGAGCGCCGCGCTGAACCGGGCGAAGCTCAAGGGGCGCACCGCGTCCATCCCGAACTCCTCCTCGCGCGACCACAGCACGCGCACGGGCCGGCCGGTCGCCCGGGCGAGCAGGATCGCCTGCGGGAACGGGTTGGCCGGACCGTAGTAGAAGTGGCGCCCGAAGAAGCCGCCGAGCATCGGCGAGTGGACGCGCACCTGCGCGGGCTGGAGCCCGGCCGTCGCCGCCGCCACCTGCTGGAACAGCTCCGGCATCTGGTTCGGCAGCCAGAGGTCGAGGGTGCCGTCGGCCGCGAACCGGGCGATCGCCGAGGGCGGTTCGAGCTGGGCATGGGCGAGGTAGGGGGCGTCGTACTCCGCTTCGACGACCCTGGCCGCGCCCGCGAAGGCGCCGGCCACGTCGCCCTCCTGCTCGGCCGGGAGGCCCGGCTCCGCCGTGGACTTCAGGGCGGAGAGCATCGCGGCCGACGAGAACCCCCGCGAGACCGTGCCGATCCCGTCCGCGGCCGGGCTCGTCCACGTCACCCGAAGGGCCTCGGCGCCCTTGCGGGCCCGCCACCAGGAATCGGCGACGACCGCGACGGCGCCCGGCAGGCGATGCACCGAATGGACGCCCGGCATGGCGCGGATGTCGGCCTCGTTCTCGAGCGCCTGGGGCTCGGTGCCGAGGTGCGGCGCGTGCTGGACGGCCGCGTGCAGCATCCCCTCCACCGCCAAGTCGATCGCGTAGGTCGCACGGCCGGTCGACTTGTCGCGCATGTCGAGGCGCGCGACGGGTTGGCCGATCCAGCGGAATCGGCCGGGATCCTTCAGGGGCACGTCGTCCCGCGGCTGGAGCGCGAGGGCCGCGCCCGCGAGCTCGCCGTAGCCGAGCGTGCGCCCGGAGGCGGCGTGGATCACCCGGCCGTCGTCGGTCGTCAGGCTGTCCTGGCGGACGCCGAGCCGCGCGGCGGCGGCCCGCAGCATCATCTCGCGCGCCGTCGCGCCGAGCCGCCGCATGGCGGCGTAGCTGGAGCGGGTCGAGAAGCTGCCGCCCGTCATGCGCAGGCCGTTCACCACCGCGTAGTCCGGGCCGGGCGGCGCGCATTCCACGGCGAAGCGCGCAGGGTCGAGGTCGAACTCCTCGCCGATGGTCTGCGCGAGGCCCGTGTTGATCCCCTGCCCGCCCTCCACGAAGGGGCTCAGGAGCCGCACCGTGCCGTCCGGCCGCATCTCCAGTAAGGCCGCGACCCGCGTGCCGGGCTTCGGCGCGATGGCGGCCGCGCCCTCGGCCCGCTCCTCGGCGAGGGCGGACCCGACGGGCAGGTTGACGCCGAGCACCAGCGCGCCGGCGGCGGCGCCGAGGAAGCCCCGGCGCGAGAGGTTGCGGACGGGCGCGCCCCGCGCCCCGCGCGGACCGGTCGGCAGCGGAGGGGTGAGATCGTTCATCGCGCCGCTCCCGTCAGGCCGCGGCCTGCCGCACGGCGGCGGCGATGGCGTTGTAGGTGCCGCAGCGGCAGAGGTTGGTCATCGCCGACGCGATCTCGTCGTCGCTCGGCTTCGGCGTCTCCTTGAGGAGGCCGGTCGCGGCCATGACCTGGCCCGACTGGCAGTAGCCGCATTGCGGGACCTCGATGCCGATCCAGGCCGCGACGACCCGCGCGCCGACCGGATCCTGTTCGATCGCCTCGATCGTCGTGACGGCCTGCGCCCCGACGCTCTCCAGCGGGACCTGGCAGGACCGGGTGGCCGCGCCGTCGAGAAGCACCGTGCAGGCGCCGCACTGCCCGATGCCGCAGCCGTATTTGGTGCCGTGCAGGCCGAGCGTGTCGCGCAGAACGAACAGCAGCGGCGTGTCGGGCTCGGCATCGGCACTGTATCGGCGGCCGTTGATCGTGAGTTCCACCATCGTCGTGTCCCTCCGCACAGGTGCAATGCACGGTTTCCTGCTTAGGGAAGGTCTGCCACGCCGCAAATGTCATAAACGCAGCGTTTTAAGACATGCGACGTCGGACATGCGACGCCGGACGCGCGGCCGGTCAGGCCGCCCGCGCGTCCCGGAGCTGGCCCTGGCGGATCTCCTGCGGCGAGCGGCCGTAGATCCGCAGGAAGGCGCGGCGCATCCGCTCCCGGTCCGTGAAGCCGGTCTCCCCGGCGACGACGTCGAGGGAGTGCCGGCTTCGCAGCAGCAGCACGCGGGCCGCGTCGGCCCGCAGGCGTTCGATCATCTTGGCGGGCGGCAGCCCGCACTCGGCCTGCACGGCGCGGCTGAACTGCCGGGGCGACAGGCGCGCGACCTCGGCGAGGCGGGCGACGCTCAGGCTCTCGCGCAGATGGCCGCGGACGAAGTCGAACACGCGCTGGATCCGGTCGGATCTGGGCGCGAGGTCGAGGAGGTTCGACGCCTGCGGCTGCCCGCCGAAGCGTCGCCGCTCCAGCAGCAGGCGGCGGGCGACGTCGCGGGCGGTCGCCGGGCCGAGATCGTCCTCGACGAGGGCCAGGGCCATGTCGATCGACGCCGTCATCCCGGCCGAGGTCCAGAACGCCCCGTCCCGGACGAAGAGCTGGTCCGTCTCCACGCGCAGCTCGGGAAAGCGGGCCGCCAGCGCCCCGCTGTCGAGCCAGTGGGCGGTGACGCGCCGGCCGGACAGGAGCCCCGCCTCCGCCAGGACGAAGCTGCCCGTGCAGAACGAGGCGACCCGCCGCGCCTGGGCGGCGGAGCGGCGCACGAAGTCGAGGAGGGCCGGCGAGCCGGCCCGCGTTCCGGTGAAGGCGCCCACGAGCAGCGTGTCGAACGCGCAGTCGCCGAGGGGCTCCGTCATGACGCCGAACCCTGTATTCGTTGCCACGAGGCCGCCCGTCTCCGAGATCAGGCGCACGTCGTAGACAGGATCGCCCGCAACTTTGTTCGCGGCCTGGAATACGGCCAGGGCGGAGAGCGACATCAACTTCAGTTCGGGGATCGCCAGAACGCCGATTGTGAGCATCGCCCCCTCCAGCCCCGTACTGCCCGTGTTGAATAGCGCATTCGGCCGGGATGCCAACGGCGAAAGCTATCGGGCTTCGGTGACGCGGTAGCGCTCGGCCGCGACCGCGCTCGACAGGTGCGGCAGCATGGCCTGGCGCGCCGCCTCCCACGCGTCCCACTCGGCCGCATCCATCAGCGTCGGGACGGTGACGAACTCGCCCCGGTCGAGGCCGACCAGCGCGGCGTCCACGAGATCGGCGGCGGACATCACCCAGCCGTCCGGGAGGTTGCTGGCCGGAAGCCCGGCGATGTCCCAGAACTCGGTCCCCGTGGCCCCGGGCAGCACCACCTGCACCGAGACGCCGGTGCCCGCGAGCTCCTTGCGCAGGGCGTGGCTGAACGCGAGGACGAAGGACTTCGAGCCGCCGTAGACGCCGTTGAGCAGCTCGGGGCCGATGGCGACGATCGAGGCGATGTTGACGATCGTGCCCCGGCCGCGGGCGGTGAAGGCCGGCACGGCTGCGTAGGTCAGGCGCATCGGCGCCGTGACGTTGACGGCGATCATCCGCTCCATGTCGTCGGCCGAGGACGACGCGAGCGGCGCGGCGCTGCCGAAGCCCGCGTTGTTGACGAGGTGCGTGATGCCCGGATCGGTCTTCAGCAGCCCCTCGACCTCGGCGAGGCCCGCCCGGTCCGCGAGGTCCGCCGTCACCGTGCGGACTCCGACCCCGTAGCGCGTCGCCAGGGTTCCGGCGACGGCATCGAGCCGCTGCGTGTTGCGCGCGACGAGGATGAGATCGTGTCCTCGCCGCGCGAAGCGGTCGGCGTAGACGGCGCCGATCCCCGAGGATGCCCCGGTGATCAGAACGGTTCCGCGTGCAGTGGTCATGGCCTTCGTCCCTCCGGGGAAAGCGCGGCCTCGTCGTCGGCCGCGTCAGGAGAGTAGGCCTGGACGCGCATGTCCGAAATGACGTAGAAACGTCAATTCGGGACACGGACGGAGGCGGCGATGCGTCGGGTCGGCTTCATCCTAGAGGACGGCTTCCAGGTCATGGGATTGGCGGCGCTGTCCGCCTTCGAGTTCGCCAACGTGGAGCTCGGCCGGGAGGCCTACCGCCTGACCGTGATGTCCGAGAGGGGGGGCACGATCCGCTCGTCGCTGGGCGTGCGCATCGAGACCGTCCCGCTGACCGAGGTCCCGGACACGCTGATGGTCGTCGGGGAGCTGGTGCCCCGCCCGATCAGCGCCGGCCTGCGCGCCTACCTCGCCGAGGCCGGCCGGAGCGCGCGCCGGGTGGCGGGCCTCTGCACCGGCGCGTTCGGGCTGGCGGAGGCCGGCCTGCTCGACGGCCGGACGGCCACCACGCATTGGGCCCATTCGCGGGACCTGCAGGCCCGGTTTCCCCGCGCGCGCATCGATGACGACCGCATCTTCGTCGCGGACGGAAACGTCTGGACCTCGGCGGGCATGAGCGCGGCGATCGACCTGACGCTCGCCCTGATCGAGGACGACCACGGGCCGGCCCTGTCGCGGATGATCGCCCGCAAGCTCGTGGTCTATCACCGCCGCCCCGGCGGCCAGTCGCAGTTCTCGGCGCTCCTCGAACTGGAGCCCCGCTCCGACCGCGTCCGCCGTGCCCTCGCCTACGCCAAGGAGCACCTGCGCAACCCGCTGACCGTCGAGGAGCTGGCGGAGGCCGCGAGCGTGAGCCCGCGGCAGTTCAGCCGGATCTTCCGCGAGGAGACCGGCCAGTCGCCCGCCAAGGCGGTCGAGCGTCTCCGGCTGGAGGCCGCCCAGGTCATGCTCGAGGAGGGACGTCACGCGATGGACACCGTGGCCCGCGACACGGGCTTCGCCGACCGCGACCGGATGCGGCGCGCCTTCCTGCGCGTCTACGGCCAGCCCCCGCAGAGCCTGCGCCGCAGCCTGCGCCTGATCGAGAGTGCCGCCTCGGCGGCCTGAGGCGGGGGCCGCCCCGGCCAAGGCGGGCGGCGATCTCCGGCCTCGCCCTCATCCGAATGGCTGAGCTGGGCGGCGCTACGTAAGTAGTCAGGATGGCGGCTCACCCGAATCCCGGAGCCCGTCCATGGGTCCACGGTCCGCCGTCGAGTGCCCGTACCTGCTTCAGCTCGAACGGCTGCTGTTGCGGGAGCGAAGGCTTTGCCGTGCGCCGGAGGCGGCGACGCTCTTCCGGATCATGGTCGAGCTGGAACTCGCCGCGGAGGCCGCCGGCGCGCCGGAGGAATCGCGCGCGGCGATCCGGTCGGCGCTTCGGCGTTCGGGCCCCGGCTTCGTCCCCGCCGCCGACTGCGAGGCGCATCCGCTCCGGGATTCGCCGAGCCCGCGGTGAGCCGGAGGGCCTGCGGGTCGAGCCGGAGGGCGCGCCGGCCCCCCCGGACCCACCGCAGCGTCGTGCGCCGCGGCGGGCACGATTTCGTGATCGACGCGTGCGAGGGCAGAGTCGGGAAGTCAGTCAATTCTGCAAGCAAAGATTGTGTTTGCCCGTCGTCATCGGCCCGAAGCGAAGTCTAGGCGGCAACGTGCGGAAACAATGTTCGACTGTGTTGCCGGCATGTCATGGACCCTACTCGGCGGGCGTGCTGAAGACGGGACGCGCGGTCCGGCCCCGAGGGGGCGGCCGGCCGGCGCGGAACGTGAGGACGCCGGTTCATGGCATCGCAGGTCTTGCCGCAGCTCAACGCCGACGCGCTGAAGGAGCTCGTCTACATCTCCGGCTTCAACGCCGACGGCACCGTGGCGGCGATCACCGGCGCGACCTACAACGCGACGACGCGGGCCTACGACACGGTCTCGAGCGCGTTCAAGTGGGGCGGCGGCGCGGCGGACGCGAGCGGCAACCCGACCGGCCCGAATCCCACCGCCGGCACCCCGGGCGGCGTGCTGCGCTACGCCTTCAGCGGCACCTTCAGCGCGGCCGAGCAGCAGACCTACCGCGCCGCCATGCAGGCCTGGCAGAACGTGGCGGACGTCCAGTTCGTCGCGGCCGCCGACGCCGCCTCGGCCGACTTCACCTTCCGGCGCAACAGCGACGGCAAGGCCTTCTACACCTCGGCGAACGGTGCGCGCGCGGCGGTCGGGGCGACCCAGGTCACCAGCGAGGGTGGTCCCTACATCAGCGTCGACATGATGCCCGGGAAGGGCTTCGGCAACTGGGCCGCGGACTTCACGGACGGCGGTAACGCCTTCAACACCGCCGTTCACGAGATCGGCCACCTGCTCGGCCTCAACCACGGCGGCCCCTACAACGAGGGCGAGGGCACGGGCGGCGCCGGGGCGCCGGCCGGCCAGTACACGGTCTACGACCAGAGCCCCTACACGCTGATGTCCTACGTGGCGCCGAGCGATGCCAACGCCCGACTGATCAGCGCCTACCCGCTCACGGCGGATTACGGCACCGCGCCGGAGGGCGCCCGCAACCAGCCCGCGACGCCCCAGATCCTCGACATCCTGGCGATCCAGCGGATCTACGGCGCGGCCCGGAGCGGCACCCTGACCCAGGCCCAGACCTTCGGGTTCAACACCACCATCACCGACGCCACGCGGACGTTCTTCGACTTTGCCGTCAACCGGCAGCCCGTGGTGACGCTCTACGACACCGCCGCCACGGGCAGCGCCCTCGACCTGTCCGGCTTCTCGGACGCCGCGACCGTCGACCTGACCCCCGGCGCGTTCAGCAGCGCCGGGGGCCTGCGCAACAACATCGCCATCGCCTTCGGGACGCTCATCGACACCGTGGTGGGCGGCTCGGGCAGCGACCGGCTCTCGGGCACGAAGGAGGCCGAGAGCTTCCGGGGGGGCGCCGGCAACGACACGCTGTCGGGCGGCGCCGGCACCGACACGGCCATCTACGCGGGCGCGCGCGCCGACTACGCGATCACGCTCACCGGCAGCGGGGCCGTCGAGGTCCGCGACACCCGCGCGGGCACCCCCGACGGGACCGACACGGACACCGGAATCGAGAAGTTCCGCTTCGCCGACGGCACCTTCACGCGCGGGCAGCTCCTGCCCGACGCGCCGGTCGAGACCACCGTGACGACCGACGCGAGCGGCGGCCGCACGCTGACGACGAGCGACGCGGCGCAGGTCACCGCCGCCCAGGGCACGGACGGCGTCGACCAGGTGCGGTTCGCCGGGGCGGGCACGGTGAACCTGCCCTCCAACATCGAGAACGTGGTGCTGACGGGCGCCGCCGGCAGCAAGGTCCGCGGGAACATCCGCGCCAACGTCGTCAGCGGCAACGAGGGCGACAACGAGGAGTTCGGCGGCGCCGGCGAGGACACCCTCCTCGGCGGCGAGGGCGACGACACCCTGTTCGGCAACCAGGACGGCGACCAGCTCTACGGCGACCTCGGGTTCGACACGCTCTACGGCGGCCAGGGCGCGGACGTGCTTCACGGCGGGGACGACGACGACCACCTGCAGGGCGACCTCGGCTTCGACACCCTCTTCGGCAATGTCGGCGACGACCTCCTGTTCGGCAACCGCGGCTCGGACGTGCTCTACGGCGGCCAGGACGCGGACACGCTCTACGGCGGCCAGGGTGACGACGTGCTCTCGGGGGACCTCGGCGACGACGTGCTCTCGGGCGATCTCGGGGCGGACCGCTACGTGTTCGACGAGGATTCGGGGCGCGACCTGATCCTCGGCTTCAGCCAAGCCGACGGCGACCGCCTCGACTTCCAGGGCCAGACCTACACGGTGGGCACGGCCGCCGACGGCAACGCTCTGCTGACGCTCTCGGGCGGCGGCACGGTGGAGCTCGCCGGCATCCGGGCGAGCGCGGTCACCGCCGCCTTCCTGGCCTGAGCGCGCCGCCTCAGCGCAACCTCAGGGCCTCGACGGCCGCCTTCTCGGACGGAACCGTCAGGGCGGCGTCCGCGTGCTCCGCCACCAGGGCCGAGGCGCGCGCGGCGGCGTCGCCGAAGCGCTCCGGGGAGAGGCTCCGCAGCGCCCCCAGCGCCTTCTGCAGCCGCACGCCGACCTGCACGATCCCGGCCCCCTCGCGGGCCAGCGGATGGAAGAAGTCCGCGATCAGGTCGTCCGCCGACAGGGCCGGGACGCGGATGCGCGGGTGCTCCGGTTCGGGCCGCCGGTCGCCCTCCCCCGGGATCCAGCCCGCGAGCACGCGCAGGCCCGCACCGATCACCGCGATGGCGGTCCCGTAATCGGCGGCGGTCGGCGGGAGGGCCTTCGATCCGATCTCCGCGAGGACCGACAGGCCGAAGCGCGGATCCTGCTCCCACGCGCGATCGTCCGCCACGAGGAAGGCCCCCCGCACCGCCGCGGCGTCGGCGGGGTCCATGTCCGGATCCACGAAGGCCAGGGGCGTGGCGGTGTGGACGAACGCCCCCGGGAGGGCGGCCACGTCCAGCATCACGTCCCGGCCGCCCAGCGCCCGCGTCAGCACCGCCATGTCGATGTGCTGCACGTAGCCGATCCGGTCCGCGTGGACCGGCCGCGCGTGGCGATGGCCCGGGTCCGGGGGGATCCCGCCGAGGTGCGGCCGGTCGCGGCGGGCGCTGAGCGCCAGGGACGCCGCCCGCTCGACGAGCCGGATCGTCTCGCCGACCCGGCCGAAGCGGGTGAGCTGCTGCATCCAGCGCAGCAGCGTCACGACGATGAGGCCGATGACCACGATCGTCGCGCCGAGCAGCACGAGGCGTCCGCCCGGCCCGTAGAGGCGGGTCGACAGGGCGATGATCCCCACCACCGAGAACATGAACGCGCCGAGGAAGGTCGCCAGCGCGTCGTGGGCCCGCCGGTCCTCGCTCCACAGGGTGGTGGCGCGGGGCGTCACGCCCGACGAGGCGGAGCCGAGGGCGTTGACCAGCACGGTCAGCGAGAAGGTCGTCACCGTCAGCATCGAGGAGGCGAGGATGCTCAGCACGTTGCCGACGGCGTCGGCGCCGACGCTGAGGGCAAACGTCTCCTCGACGTGGAACTGGAAGCGCCAGGCGAGCAGGGCCGCCAGGATCCCGCCGAGGCAGTAGAGCGCGGCGCGGACCCAGGCCTGGCGCAGGGTCCGGGACAGGATCAGCCGCCAGCGCGGCACGACGCTCTTCACGCTCACGGGAACTCCCAGGTGCTGCCGCCGCGGCGGACCGGCGGCGCTACTCGGCCGGCTGGGGGGCACCCCCGGGCTGCGGCTCCGCGGCGGCCTCGCGTCCCCCGAGCAGCCGCTCGAAGGCGACGTAGAAGGTCGGCGTGACGAACAGCGTGATGAAGGTCGCCACGACGAGGCCGCCGATCACCACGGTCCCCATGGAGACGCGCGCGTGGGCGCCCGCGCCGCCGGCGATGGCGAGGGGGATCGAGCCGGTGATGAAGGCGAAGGAGGTCATGAGGATGGGGCGCATGCGCAGGCGCGCCGCGTCCTGGGCCGCCTTCAGGACGTCCTCGCCCTGGCGGCGCAGGTCCTCGGCGAAGGACACGAGGAGGATCGAGTTCTTGGCGGCCAGGCCCACCAGGAGCAGGAGGCCGATCTGCCCGAAGATGTCGAGCTCGAGCCCCCGGACGGCCAGGAAGGCCACCGCGCCGAAGATCGCGATCGGCGTGGCGAGCAGGATCACGAAGGGCAGGCGCAGCGACTCGTACTGCCCGGCGAGCAGCAGGAAGATCATCAGCACGCCGAGGCCGAAGATCAGCGGCGCGTAGCCGCCCGCGACCTTCTCCTGATAGGCCACGTCGGTCCATTCCACGGCGTAGTCCCCGGGCAGCCGGCTCTTGGCCAGCGCCTCGACCTCCTTCAGCACCGTGCCGGAGCTCGCGCTGGCGGCCACCTCGATCGCCACCTCGATGGCCGGGTAGGTGTTGTAGGACAGGACGGCGGTGGGCCCGGTCGTGAAGGTCGCCCGCACCAGCGAGCCGATCCGCACCGGCTCTCCGCGCCCGTTGAGGACCGGCAGGGCCTCCAGGTCCTGGATCGTGCGCCGGCCGGTGGCCTCGCTCTGCACATAGACCTGGTAGACGAAGCCGAAGCGGTTGAAGAGGTTGACGAAGCTCGACCCGATATAGGTCCCCAGCGCGTCGAACAGGTTCTGGAGCGGCACGCCGAGCTGCTCGGCCTTGGCCCGGTCGATCTCCAGCCGGATCTGCGGGACGCCGTAGCTCGTCGTCGGAAGCGCCTGGGCGATGTTGGGGCTCCGGGACAACTGGTCGATGAAGCGCTGCGCCGCCTCGGCGAGCTGGATGCCCCCGGCGCCGCTGCGGTCCTGGATCTCCAGGGTCAGGCCGCTGCGCGTGCCGAGCCCGGGCAGGGGCGAGGGGTTGACCACCCGCACCTTCCCGTCCGGATCGTGCCGGAACTGCTTCTGCACGCGCGCGATGATGTCGTCGGCCGAGGCCGCCCGCTCCCCCCAGGGCTTCAGGGTCGGGATCTCGAAGCCGTAGAACGGCGCCACGGCGTCGGCCAGCACGCTGCGCCCGACCACCCCGATCGTGTGCTCCACCTCGGGCATGTCCCGCAGGGCCCGGCCGAGGCGCTCCACCATCCGGTCGGTGCGCGTCACCGAGGCGCCCTTCGGCAGGGCGACGTCGGCGAAGAAGTAGCCCTGGTCCTCGTTCGGCACGAAGCCGGTCGGGCGCTGCATCACCAGGACCACGGTGAGGGCCGCGAAGGCCGCGAAGCCGAGGCCGACGAGCACGAGGTGACGGGTCAGCCGGCCGATCACCGCGGTGAGGAGGCCCGCGGACCGCTCCAGCACCCGGTTGAAGAGGCGCAGCGGCGCCTTCCACCGGCTCCGGCCGGTCTGCGCCCCCTCGGGCCGGTGCTTCAGGATGAGCCCGCAGAGCGCCGGCGTCAGGGTCAGCGAGACCAGGGCCGAGATGATCACGGAGATCGCGATGGTCAGGGCGAACTGGTTGTAGAGCTGGCCGGTCAGGCCGGGGATGAAGGCCACCGGCACGAACAGGGCGGCGAGCACCAGCGTGGTGGCGATCACCGGGCCGGCGACCTCGTTCACCGCCTCGCGGGCGGCGGGGCGGGGCTCCATCCCCTCGTCCATCAGCCGCTCGGTGTTCTCGACCACGATGATCGCGTCGTCGACCACGAGGCCGACCGCCAGCACCATGCCGAGCAGGCTCAGGGTGTTGAAGGAGAAGCCGAGGAGCGCCATCGGGCCGAAGGTCCCGACGAGGGCCACCGGCACGGCGATGGTGGGGATCAGCGTCGCGCGCCAGTTCTGCAGGAACAGGTAGGTGACGACCACGACGAGGACGAGCGCCTCGAACAGGGTGTGCACCACCTCGCGGATCGCCTCGCGGACGAACTCGGTGCGGTCGAGGGCGATCTTGTACTTGAGCCCGGGCGGGAAGCGCTGCGCGAGCTCGGCCATGGCGGCGCGCACCCCGTCCATCACGTGGACCGCGTTGGCGCCGGGGGTCTGGTAGAGGCCGAGCGTCGCCGAGGGCTGCCCGTCGAAGCTGGAGCGCACGCCGTACTGCTCCGAGCCCAGTTCGACCCGCGCCACGTCCCGGACCCGCACGACGGAGCCGTCCGGGTTGGCCCGCAGCAGGATGTTGGCGAATTCCTGCGGCTGGCTCAGCCGGCCCTGCGTGACCACCTGCAGCTCGAAGGGGGTCGGCTGCCCGTCGGTCGGCGGCTTGCCGAGGGACCCCGTGGTGATCTGCTCGTTCTGCTGGCTCACCGCCCGGATCACCGCGTCGGGGCTGATCGCCAGCGCCTCCATCTTCACCGGGTCGAGCCACAGCCGCATGGCGTAGCGCTTCTGCGAGAAGTTCTGGATGCGGCCCATGCCGTCGACCCGGCGCAGGGGCTTGATGACCTGCGTCTCGGCCCAGTTGGCGAGGAACAGCTCGTCGTAGGGCGAGCCGGGATCGGCGTAGAGCACGATGTTGCCGAGGCGCTGGCGCGAGCTCTTCTGGATCTCGAGGCCCTGCGCGCGCACCGAGGCCGGCAGCTTCGCCTCCGCGCGGTTGGCCCGGGTCAGCACCTCGGCGGCGGCGGCGTCGAGATCGGAGCCGATCTCGAAGGTCGCGTCGAGGTTGACGCTGCCGTCGGTGTTGCTGGTCGAGGCGATGTAGAGCAGGTGCTGGGCGCCGTTGATCTCCTGCTCCAGCGGCGTCGTGACCGCATCGTAGGCCTGCTGCGCGCTGGCGCCCGGATAGGTCGCCTGGATGTTGATGATCGGCGGCGCGATCTCGGGGAACTGGGCGATCGGCAGCGTCAGGCCCGCCACGGCACCGATCAGGGTGATCAGCACGGAGATCACGGCCGCCAGGATCGGCCGGTCGACGAAGCGGGCGAACATCGAACCTCGACGCTGGATGGGCGGCCGCGAGGACCGGGCGTGCAACGCGATCGCGTTTGGCGAGTTCCCCGTCCGGTTCGGCGCCCGGTGCGCCTCGGGCGGGGGAGACGGCGGCGTGCGGGCGGGGATTCGGTACGGGTTGCTCGGATGTGGCGCCGCTCTGGTCCTGGCGGCCGGCGGCTGGTTCGCCATGGGCCGGCCCGAGCCCGCGGCGATGCTCGCCGCGCTGCCGTGGTCGGACCGGCCGGCCGAGAAGGCGGAGGCCGACCCGCCGATCGCCGTGACGACCGCGACCGCGCGGACCCGCTCGGTGCCGATCAGCTTCACCTACACGGGCACGATCATCGCGCAGCAGGACGCGGCCCTGCAGGCCCGGGTGACCGGCAACGTCACCGAGCGGCCCTTCGAGCCGGGCGGGCACGTGAAGAAGGGGCAGGTGCTGTTCCGGATCGATCCGCGCCCGTTCCAGGTGGCGCTGGCCCAGGCGCAGGCCCAGGAGGCGCAGGCCAAGGCGCAGCTCCAGTTCGCGCAGGCCGAGGTCAACCGGACCGATACCCTGGCCGATAAGGGCTACGCCTCGGAGCAGCGCCTCCAGCAGCTCCAGTCGAACGCGGCCGGCGCCACCGCCCAGGTCCAGGGGGCCGAGGCCGCGATCGCGCGCCAGAACCTCAACCTCGACTACGCGGTGGTGAACGCGCCCTTCGACGGACGGGCGAGCCTGTCGACCATCAACCCGGGCGATCTCGTCATCGAGAACCAGACGCAGCTCGTCACGGTGGTGCAGCTCGACCCGATCGACGTGCAGCTGGCGCTCTCCTCCGAGGATTCCGAGGCGCTGCGCGAGGCGATGCACGCCGGCCCCGTGACCGTCGCGGTGCTGGACGAGGCCGGCAAGCCCGTGCGGGACGCGACGGTCTACCAGCTCGACAACCGCTTCGATCCCCGCACGGCGCGCCGCCTGGTGCGCGCCCTGCTGCCGAACGACGACGAGCGCTTCCTGCCCGGACAGTTCGTGCGCGCGCAGGTGAAGACCGGCACGCAGGACAAGCTCCTGGTCCCCACGATCGCGCTGTCGGCGCGGCTCGCCCAGCAGATCGTCTACGTCGTCGACGATCAGGGCGTCGTGCGCCAGAAGCCCGTGACGACGGGCGACAGCTTCGGCGAGGACACCGCGATCCTGGCCGGCCTCAAGGCCGGCGAGCGGGTGGTGACGGACCACATCCAGGACATGCGCCAGGACCTCAAGGTGGAGATCCGGTCGGCGGATGCCGACGACGCGGCCGAGCCTTCGGCCAAGCCCCCCGCGAAGGCGGACGGGCGTGCCTCCGGCGAGCCGGGCTGATCCCCCGATGCGACCCGTGGGTCCGATCACCCTCGTCCTGGCAATCCTCGTCCTGCCCGCGCCGGCCGCGGCGGAGACGGGCTGCCGCGTCGACCGCACGCGCTACGACGCACTCAAGACCGGGATGCCTTACCGGAAAGTGCGGATGCTCCTCGGCTGCGACGGCCGGCGGGTCTCGCACCTGACCATCGGGCGAAGCCGGCGCGCCACCTATTCCTGGCCCGGGCACGGCACCTACGGCGCCAACCTGACGCTGACGTTCCGCAACGACCGGCTCACGGACAAGTCGCAGCTCGGCCTGCGCCGGAACTGAGCGGCCCGTCCGGACGCCGAAGGGGGTAGCGCCAGACATTCCCCCGCGTCCGCCGCGCAGCCGGGCTCCCCGCGGTGCAAGCAGCCGCCGCAGGAATGGAGGCTTCGATGCTCAGCTCTCGAAGCCGGCAGGGCTGAGGGCAGACTGACGCTGATCGAGCGGCGTTGAGCGCTGCATCGGAGCGGCGGTCAGCTCACGAAGAGCAGGTTGAGGCCGACCTTGCGGAAGCCGTCCTCGGCAACCTTCAGGTCGAGGCCGTAGGAGGCGACGTCGTCGGCGACGGGGTCGAGGGCCGGATCCCGGTGCTGATGCAGGTGCTTGACGTAGCCGTGGCACGTGCCGCAGGCCTCGACCTGCACGTCCTTCGAGACCTCGTCCAGGCCGAGGTAGGTGACATCCTCGCCCGAGCCGCAGGCGGTGCAGCGGATGCGGACGTGGTTCCACAGCGTGCCGCACTGGGTGCAGGCGAGATAGCGCGCCTTGTCGGCGGGGGTGAAGGACACGATCAGGCTGGCGCAGGGCGCGCCGCCGCAGGCCGGGCAGACCCCGTCGGCCACCGGCTTCAGGCGCTTCGGGTCGAGATGCGCCGCGTGCTCGGCCAGGAACACCTGGAGCGCGGCGGAGACGAACACGCACTCCGCCATCCGCTCGACCGGAAGCGCTCCCTCGAAGATCTGCACGGCGAGGTCGAGCCGGTCGTCCGGCGTCGCAGCCGCGAGCGCGTCGCGGGCGGCCCGCGCCGCGGCCGGGGCCTGCGCGAGGTCGATGGCCGCCAACAGCCGCGTGACGATGCTGGCGAAGGCGGGGTCGTCGGCGAGCAGGCTGCGCGCAAGCGCCGGCATGCCGTGCTCGGCCCGCAGGGCGAGGTCCTCCGCCGACAGGGCCGCCACGGTCTCGCTCCGGGCGCGCCGCTCGGCCCGAACCGCGGCCTGCGCGTCGGCGACATGGGCCAGGAAGGCGAGGTAGCCCCCGAGGGGGTGGTCGACCGCGAGCGTGCGGAAGCGGGCGGCACGCTCGGCAAAGACCGTGTCCGGGGCCGGCATGCGTGCGAACGGCACCGAGCCCGAGATCCCGATGCGGTCGGGATCGGGCTTGATCTCCTCGAGCCTGCGCGGCCCCCGCTCGGGCGTCGTGACCGGCTCCGCGCCGGACTTCGGCGGACGTTTGAAGAAGCCTGCCACGCTCCTAGTGTCCGCGCTCGTTCGACGAGCCGGACTTGGTCGGCAGCGCGGACGTGATCTGCCGGAGCCACTTGCGATGGTGACGATAGGCCCAGCCCCCCGTCACCGTGCCGCGCACCATCGCCCGGCCGGTGCCGCGAACCCAGATGCCCGCATAGATGTGAACCAGGATGATCGCGATGGCGATCACCGCCGCGAGCGAGTGGCCGAGCAGGGCCCAGCGCTGCGTCTCGATCGTGGTGTAGCCGGTGAAGTACTGGTCCCAGATCAGGATGCCGGTGACGAACATGATCGCGATCAGCGCGGTCTGGCCCCAGAACACGCCCTTCTGGCCCGCATTGTACTTGCCGAGTTCGGGCAGCCGGTCCTCGCGGTTCGTCACGACGTCACCGATCCGCTTCGACCATTCCACGTCGTCGCGGTTCGGGATGTTGAGCCGCCAGAAGCGCAGGAACAGCAGCGCGAAGCTCACCACGAGGGCCACGCCGAGCCAGGGATGGATCGCCCGCGTGGCCTGGCCCCCGCCGAACAGGCCGGTGAGGAAGTTGAGGAAGGGGGTGAACATCGCGAGCCCCGACAGGGTCAGCAGGGTGAACAGGATCGCGGTGATCCAGTGGTTCACCCGCTGCAGACCCGTGTAGCGCGGCACGTAGAGGATCTCGGGCGCCTCGGACTTCACCGCACGCAGGGGGCGGCCCTCGCCGTCGCGAATGTCGGTGTGGAGCGTCATTGCGCCTGTCTCGCTCTCTCATCATCCGGGCCCGACGCGGCCGCCCGCCGCGCCGGGGCAGTCTCGTTCAGGACGGCCGGGCCTCGTTGCCGCGGTCCCGGTTCGCGCGGTCCTTCAGGTCGATCGCCTCCTCCTCCTCCTCGGGCACCACCTCGTTCGGCCCGGCGGTGACGTAGTGGAAGAAGCCCGCGAGCGCCGCGAAGCCCATCGTGGCGAGGCCGAACACCTTGGCGCCGCCCTTCCAGAAGGCGACCAGCGGCGAGATCCGCGGATCGTCCGGCAGGCCGTTGTAGAGGTGCGGCTTGTCGTTGTGGTGCAGCACGTACATCACGTGCGTGCCGCCCACGCCCTTCGGGTCGTAGAGGCCCGCCTGGCCGAACCCACGCGACTTGAGATCCTCGATCCGGTCGTGGGCCTGCTCGACCATCGCCTCCTTGGTGCCGAACATGATCGCGCCGGTGGGGCAGGCCTTGGCGCAGGCCGGCGCCTGGCCGACCGCGACGCGGTCCGAGCAGAGCGTGCACTTGTAGGCCTTGTGGTCGACCTTCGAGATCCGCGGGATGTTGAACGGGCAGCCCTTCACGCAGTAGGCGCAGCCGATGCAGTTCTCCTCGACGAAGTCGACGATGCCGTTGGAGTACTGGATGATCGCGCCGGGCGACGGACAGGCCTTGAGGCAGCCCGGGTCGGAGCAGTGCATGCAGCCGTCCTTGCGGATCAGCCATTCGAGGTTGTTGGTCTCGGCGTTCTCGTATTCCGTGAACCGCATCAGGGTCCACGTCTTGGCCGTGAGGTCGTGCGGGTTGTCGTAGACGCCGACATTGACGCCCACGTCGTCGCGCAGGTCGTTCCACTCCTCGCACGCCGCCTGGCAGGCCTTGCAGCCGATGCACTTCGAGACGTCGATGAGCTTGGCCACCTCCTCGTGCGCGCGGATGGCCGGCGGCTGGTCCGTGGAGGCGGAGCGCTGCCGGATGTCGAGGGAGCTGTAGTCTGCCATGGTTCAGCCCTCCCTCACGCGATCCGGTCGGCCGGCGGCGTGGTGCGCTCGATGTTGACGAGCCACGCCTTGAACTCCGGCGTCTCGGTGTTGGCATCGCCCACGACCGGCGTCAGCGAGTTCGGGTGCCACCCCTTCTTCGTCTGCCCGATGAAGCCCCAGTGCTGGGGCATGCCGACGACGTGGACGGTCTTGCCGTCGCAGATCAGCGGCCTGATCCGCTTCGTCACCACCGCCTTGGCCTTGACCGAGCCCCGCTTCGACCAGACCCGCACCCAGTCGCCCTTGGCGATGCCCTTCTCGCGGGCCAGCACCTCGCCGATCTCCACGAAGGCCTCCGGCTGGAGGATCGCGTTGATCTTCGAATGCTTGGTCCAGCCGTGGAAGTGCTCGGTGAGACGGTAGCTCGTCGCCGCGTAGGGGAACTCCTCCGAGGTTCCGAGATCCGCGAGGTCCCCCTTGAAGATCCGCGCGGCGGGCGCGCCCTTCATCTTCGGGAAGGGCACGTTGGCCACGGGCGACTCGAAGGGCTCGTAGTGCGTCGGGAACGGACCGTCGCGCATCAGGCCCCGGGTCCACAGGCGGGCGACGCCCTCCTGGTTCAGGATGAAGGGCCCGACGTTCTTGTCGGGCGCGACCGTCACGCCGTAGTCCGGCACGTCGAAGCCGACCCACTGCTTGCCGTTCCACTCGATGAGCTTCTTCTTCTCCGACCACGGCTTCCCCTCGGGGTCGCACGAGGCGCGGTTGTAGAGGACGCGGCGGTTGGCCGGCCAGGCGAAGGCCCAGTTCGGCGCGATGCCGCGGTCGCCCGGATCGGTGTTGTCCCGGCGGGCCATGGTGTTGCCCTTCTCGGTGTAGCAGCCGGAATAGATCCAGCAGCCGCACGCGGTGGAGCCGTCGTCCTTCAGTTGCGCGAAGCCGTCGAGCTGCCGCCCGGCGGGGAGCGTGGCGCCCGAGGCATCCTGGATCGGAGCGACGGTGTAGCCGTTCAGCTCGCGCGCCAGCTCCACCGGCGTGGGCGAATGCGCGATCGCGTAGTTCCAGGTGAGGTTGACGATCGGCTCCGCGTAGGCGCCGCCCTCGTTCCTGTACATCTCCCGCATGCGAAGGAAGAGGCCGGACATGATCTCGATGTCCGAGCGGCACTCGCCGGGTGGCTCCTGCGCCTGCCAGTGCCACTGCAGCCAGCGCGAGGAGTTCGAGAGGGAGCCCTCCTCCTCCGCGAACAGCGTCGTCGGCAGCTCGAAGACCTCGGTCTGAATCTTCGAGGGATCGACGTCGTTGTACTCGCCGTGGTTCTCCCAGAAGCGCGCCGTCTCGGTCTGGAGCGGGTCCATGACCACGACGAACTTCATCTTCGAGAACGCCTCGGTCATCTTGGCGCGATTCGGGAACGACAGCAGGGGATTGAAGCCCTGGATGACGTAGCCCGTCATCTTGCCCTGCTTGGCGAGCTCGAACCCGCGGATCACGTCGTAGGTCGGCACGTCGAGCTTCGGCAGGTAGTCGTAGGCCCAGTCGTTGTCCTTCTGCGCCTTGTCGCCCCACATCGCCTTCTGGAAGGAGATGAAGAACTTGTTGTAGTTCTGCCAGTAGCTCATCTGGCCGGGGCGCAGCGGCTTGAACTGCCGCTTTGCGATGTAGCTCGCGTAGTCCGGCTCCTTCTCGATCGGGATGTTCAGGTAGCCGGGGATGAGGTTGCTCATCAGCCCGACATCCGTGAGCCCCTGGATATTCGAGTGGCCGCGCAGCGCGTTCATGCCGCCGCCCAGCATGCCGATGTTGCCGAGCAGCGTCTGCACGATGCACATCGAGCGGATGTTCTGCGAGCCCTTGGAGTGGTGCGTCCAGCCGAGCGCGTAGAGCGACGTCATCGTCTTCTCGGGCGATGCCGTCTCGGCGATCATCTGGCAGACCTTCAGGAAGGTCTCCTTGGGCGAGCCGCAGATCCGCTCGACCATCTCGGGCGTGTAGATCGCGACGTGCTTCTTCAGAAGCTGCATCACGCAGCGCGGATGCTGCATCGTCTCGTCGACGACCGCGTAGCCGTCCGGCCCGATCTCGTAGTCCCACTCGGTCTTGTCGTAGTCGCGCTTGTCCTCGGAGTAGCCGGAGAACAGGCCCTCCGCGAACCCGTAGCCCTCCTTCACCACGAAGGCGGCGTTCGAGTAGGCCGTGAGGTAGCGGTGCTGAAGCTTGTCGTTATCGATCAGGTACTTGGCGACGCCGGACAGGAACGCGATGTCGCTCCCCTGCCGGATCGGGCAGTAGAGATCCGCGACCGATGCGGTGCGGGTGAAGCGCGGGTCGATGACGATGAGCTTGGCGTTGTTGTGCGCCTTGGCCTCCACCACCCACTTGAAGCCGCAGGGGTGAGCCTCGGCGGCATTGCCGCCCATCACCGTGATGAGGTCCGCGTGCTTGATGTCCATCCAGAGGTTGGTCATCGCACCGCGGCCGAAGGAGGGCGCCAAACTGGCGACCGATGGGCCGTGTCAGACCCTCGCCTGGTTGTCGAAGACCAGGGCTCCCATGCTTCGGACCGTCTTGTAGGTGAGCCAGGCGGTCTCGTTGGTGGTGGCCGAGGCGCCGAGGAAGCCGGTGGTGATCCACCGGTTGACCGTCAGGTCGCCGTTCTTGGCCACGAAGTTCCGGTCGCGGTCGTCCTTCAGCAGGCGGGCGATCCGGTCGAGGGCGAAGTCCCAGGAGACGCGCTTGAACTCGGCGGTGCCGGGCGCCCGGTACATCGGGTACTTGGTGCGCGTCTCGGAGCGGACGAAGTCCAGGAGGCTCGAGCCCTTGGGGCAGAGCGTGCCGCGGTTGACCGGATGGTCGGGATCGCCCTCGACGTGCATCACGGCCGAGCGCGCGTTCTTCGAGCGGTCGCCGAGGCTGTAGAGGATGACGCCGCAGGCCACCGAGCAGTAGGGGCAGGTGTTCCGGGTCTCGCGCATCTGCGCGAGCTTGAACGGACGCACGGCCGCCGCCGCCGCCGGTTGAAGATCACCGAAGCCGAGGGCGCCGAGGGTGCCGCCGGCCAGGCCGACACCGAGTCCCTTCAGCAAGCTGCGGCGTGACACATCGACGGTCATGGCGCTTCCTACATGCGATCTGTTCTAAGTCAGAGGTTTTCGCAGGCGGACGCTTCGGAAGCAAGCGCAACTGCGAGCCGGCGATCCGGCATTTTTTGCCACAGCTCCTCGCCTGTCACCGGGCGCTCACCGGGTCGGGGCGGCCGGGTTCTGCCCGGAGGGCCCGGGCGTGCGGTGGTCGAGCGTCCCCTGCGGGTCGCTGCCGGAATTGTCGCTCGATCCGGCGTCCGGAACGGGCCGGTCGCGGTTCTGCGCCGTCGAGCGGCCGCCGGGGTCGGGCGCGTCCTTGGCCGCCGACTGCTCGCGGGGCACCGGTGCCTGGCTCCAGCCGTCGTTGGCGCTGCGGCTCTTGTCGCCCATCACGTCCTGTCCCTTGATGTCGCCGGGCTGGGCCAGCGCGGCGGACGGGGCGACAGTCGTCAGGACGATGGCGACGGCGAGGGCCGCCAGGGGCGGGTGTGAGGGAGGCATGCGTGCACCCGGCTGTGTGATCGAGGTTGCCGGGTAACGTCATGTGCGCCGGCCAGTTCCGGCATCGAATTTCCGGAGCGACCACGCGAGCGCCCCGATCGGACCTGCGGTTCGGGTACGGTGGGATTGTCGCAGGGACGGATATGCCCCGCACCCGAGGGCCACGACGGAGACCCAAGCGCGCCTGTAAGTCGTTGGAATGGTTGGTGAGCGCGCTGGGGCTCGAACCCAGGACCTACAGATTAAAAGTCCGTTGCTCTACCAGCTGAGCTACGCGCTCGCGTCCGCCGCGCTGGGCCGAGGGCCGGGCTTCGGAAGGCTGGCCCGCAATAGGGGAGCGCCGGGCGGGGGTCAACCGGGCGCGGTGTCCGCCCTGCCGCCGCCACGGTCGGGTGCTCAGGCTTCGCGTGCCATGCCGACCCTCGCCCCCGATCCCTGGCGCGCCTTCGCGGCGACCTTCCTCGGCGCCGCGCTCCTCCTCGGCGCGGCGGCGATCGCTTTCGTGGGGGTAATGGACCCCTACGGCCTGCGCGCCGCGCCCGGCCGGCCGGCGGGGCCGCTGATGGATCTTAACCAGCGCTTCATGTACCCGCAGGTGGTGCGCAGCGGCGCCTTCGATGCCGCCGTGTTCGGGACCTCCACGGCCCGCCTCCTCGACCCGGAAGACCTCGACCGGGCCTTCGGGGGGCGCTTCGCCAACCTCGCCATGAACGCCGCGACGCCCCACGAGCAGCGGATGCTCGCGCGGCTGTTCCTGCGCCGGGGGCCGGTGCGGGCGGTGCTGTTTGCCCTCGACGCGACCTGGTGCGAGGCGCAAGCCGATCGGCAGCTCCTGACCTTCCGCCCCTTCCCGCCCTGGCTCTACGAGCCCGGCACCCCCGCCGCCTGGAACGCTGTCCGGCAGGTGAACTGGCAGAGCCTCGGCGTCGCGGGCCGGGTCGCGCTCCACCGGCTCGGCCGCGCCCCCGCGCGGCTTCGGGCCGACGGCTACGGCGTGTTCACGCCGCCGGAGGCGCAGTACGACGCCGCCCGCGCCGCCGCCCACATCCATGCCGGGGCAACCGCCTTCGGCGAGCCGGAGGACGCGCCGCAGCCCGCCGGCGCGGATCCGGACGCCGCCGGCATGCCGGCGCTCCCCTGGCTCGACGAGCTCCTCGGCGCGGTGCCGCCGGGCGCGGCCAGGCTCGTCGCCTTCATGCCGGTCCACGCCGCCGCGCAGGGCCGGCCCGGGACCCCGCAGGGCGCGCGCGAGGCCGCCTGCAAGGCCGAGGTCGCGCGGATCGGCCGGCGCCGGGGCGCGACGGTGGTGGATTTCCGCATCCCCTCCCCGGTCACCACGCGGGACACGAACTACTGGGACGCCCTGCACTACCGCCTGCCGGTGGCCGGCCGCATCGTCGCGGGGCTCAGGGCGGCCGCGGAGACCGGCGCGGACGACCCGGACGGCTTCTACCGGGTCCTCGCCCATCCTTAGGGTCCGCCGGTCATGGTGCCGGCGGACGGACCCTAAGCCTCTCTGATGTCGTCGGTCCGGACGGAGAACCGGCCGCCACTTCTCCTGGACCGCCTCTTGGCCGCGCCCTACTCCCGCAGCCGGCCGTGGCGCGCCGCGATCTGGGCGCGGACCCGGTGCTGGCGCAGATCGGTCCCGGTCCGCAGCATCGAGGCCGCGTGGACCCGGTAGCGGCAGAGGATCTCCGGCACGAAGATGCCCCGGATGCCGGCCCCCGCGAAGGTGAGCCAGAGGTCGTAATCCTCCCAGCCGAGGTCGAGCGCGGCGTAGCCGCCGGCCCGCGCCCAGGCCGCCCGCGCCACCAGCGCCATGGCATCCACGTAGTTGCCGCGGCCGAGGAGGTCGGCGTCCCAGGCCCAGGCCTGGCCGATGCTGCGCCCGGCGCCGAACTGCTCGATCTGCGCGTAGGCGAGGCCGTAATCGCCCCGCCGGATCGCCCGGTGCAGCTTGGCGATCGCGGGCGGGTGCAGGGCGTTGTCGGCGTCGAGCACCAGGACGTGGTCGGTGCGGGCGAGCGCGAAGGCGGTGTTGCGGGCCTGCGGGAGGCCGGCGTTCTCGGTGTGGCGCACGAGGCGCATCCGCCCGAAGCGCCAGCGATGCGCCTCCATCCAGGTCCGCACCTGCGCCACGCCCGCATCCGTCGAGGCGTCGTCGACGACGATCAGCTCGAGGGGGCCGTGCGTCTGCGCGCGCACGGACTCGAGGGCCTCCAGCACGTAGTCCGCGTAGTTGAACAGGCTCACCGCGACGGTAACGGCGCCCTCCGCGGGGGCGTCCTCCGAACCGTGCGCGAGGAGCACGTCGTAGGCGTAGGGGAACAGCGAGCCGAGGACGGGGGGCATCGTCAGCGCACCGCGAAGATCGGCCGGCCCTCGGCCCGCCCGTGGGCGAGGTAGTGGAACAGCGGCTCCAGGCCCGAGGGAGCGACGTCCGGGTTCTCGGTGAGGTAGCGGCCGGCATCGAAGGCGGGTCCCGGCGAGCGGCCCTCCGCGCTGCCGTGGCGGACGAAGTGCTGGAGGGGATCCATCTCCGTCCCCTCCACGTCCGCGTGACGCTCCAGGTACCAGGCCTCGTCGAACAGCCCCGAGCCCCGCACCAGCTCCATCCGTGCCCGCAGGCGCGTCTCGGGCGCCTTGGCGCGCGTCAGCGCGAGGCCCGCGACCCGCAGCACGGTGCGGCGCTCCCGGCCGAGGCGCGCGCGCTTGAAGCCGCGCAGCGCCGCGAGGCGCGCGTCGCGGTCGGCCAGCCGAGCCTCCAGGCCGATGCGCCGCTCGGTCTCGGCGCGGAGGTCGTCGCGCAGGGCCGCGATCTCCGCGTCGAAGCGGCCTTCCAGGGCCGCCCGGGCGGCCTCGGTCTCGGCGCGCGCGGCATCCGCCTGCGCCTCCCCCGCGGCGTGCGCGGCCGCGGCCTCCGCCCGGGCCGCCTCGGCCTCCGCCCGCGCCTGCGCGGCAGCCTCCGCCTGCTCCGCCAGGGTGACCCGCAGGGCGTGGCTCGCCCGGCGCAGCGCCTCGGCCAGCACGGCCGGATCCGCCGCCTCCCCGGCCTCCGTCTCACCCTCCAGCCCCTCGTCCCCACCGCAGAGGTGTCGGCGGAGCAGCGACCCGGCCAGCGTCTCCGCCGGGGCGGCCTCACCGGTGCCGGAGGCGAGCGCGGCCCGGGACAGGCCCTCGAAGGCGAAGCCGCCGCCGATCCGCAGGATCTCGTCCGGCTCCGGGACCTGCCCGGCCGGCGCGGCGCGGGCCGCCTCGGCGGCGCCTGAGGCCTCGAGCTTCGCCTCCAGCGCGGCCACGTAGGCGCCGAGATACGCCCCGCGCAGGCGCCCGGTTTCGAGGGGGTCGAGGTCGAGCGTGCCCGCCGGGTCCGCCTGCAGGCCGTCGAGGGCCCGGCAGGCCGCGTCGAGCTCCCGCAGGGCGCGGCCGTCCCGGGCGGATTCGTGCTTGTGCTGGCTGCTCAGGAAGGCGTCGATCCGCGCCGCGCTCCCGGGGCCCGCCTCCGGCCAGTCCAGGCCGAGCTGCTCCCCGATGCGGCCGGTCGCCGACCGCCAGTCGGCCAGGAGGTCGTCGTAGGCCACGAAGGCGCGGGGCAGGCCCCGGGTCCAGCGCTCCGCCTCCGTGACGTAGCGCAGCCAGAGGAGGCCCCCCCGCTCCGGCGGCCAGACGCTGTCGGGAAAGAAGTGGGCCTGTCGCCGGGCGAGCGACATCGCCACCTCGGCGGGATCGCGATAGGGGATGATGAAGGCGGTGCGGATCCCGAGCTCCCGCAGCACCTCGATCCAGACCGGCAGCACCAGGCAGATGCGCGGGTCCTTGAGGACCACGGCCGGCGTCGCGGCGAGGGTCTCCTCCAGGAAGGCGCGGATGCGGGCGCGGCCCTCCCCCGCCTCCGGCGAGGCGAGCCAGGCGGGATCGAAGCCCACGACGTCGTTCACGTCCGATCCCGCCGCGCGCAGCATCGCGTCGTGGATCGTCACCACCGCCTCGGGCTCCCAGTGGCCGAGCTCGTTGCCGGCAAAGCCCGGCACCAGGTCCTCGGGCAGGCCGATCCCGAGCAGGTTGATCACCCGGGTCAGCGCGGAGGTGCCGCTCCGATGCATGCCGGCGACGATGATGACGAGCTTCTTGGAATCCACGACGCAAAGATCCGACAGGTCACGGGCGGATCCGCGACGGGTGCAGTCCTAGGGGCTTCGGACTTGGCCTGTCAAACCGCTGCAGGCTCTTGTGTGCAGTGCGGCGGAGATGCTTCGAGGCAGGCAAAAACCGACACGTCTCAGAGTTGTTTTATCAATCGTGCAAGCAAGAGATCCGCGATCAATGCTTTCGTGCAGCCTCGGCCCGGGCCCAGGCCTCGCGCGTCTCCCCCGCGAAGTCCGCGAAGCGCCCCTCCCGGATCGCCGCGCGGATGCCGGCCATCAGCGCCTGGTAGTAGGCGAGGTTGTTCCAGGTCAGCAGCATCATCCCGAGGATCTCGTCGGTGCGCACGAGGTGGTGCAGGTAGGCCCGGGCATAGTCCCGCGCCGCGGGGCAGGACGAGGCCTCGTCGAGGGGGGCCGTCTCCTCGGCGTAGCGGGCGTTGCGCAGGTTGATCCGGCCGTGGCGGGTATAGGCGAGGCCGTGGCGGCCCGCGCGCGTCGGCATCACGCAGTCGAACATGTCGATGCCCCGCTCCACCGCGCGCAGGATGTCGTCGGGCGTGCCGACCCCCATCAGGTAGCGGGGCTTGTCGCGCGGCAGGTGCGGCTCGACGGTCTCGATCATCGCGAGCATCACGGCCTGGGGCTCGCCCACCGCGAGGCCGCCGACCGCGTAGCCCTTGAGGTCGAGGTCCACGAGGGTCCGGGCGCTCTCGACCCGCAGGGCCGGGACGTCGCCGCCCTGGACGATGCCGAACAGGGCCTTGCCCCGCTGCTCGCCGAAGGCGGCCCGGCAGCGCTCGGCCCAGCGCAGGGACAGGCGCATGGCGCGCTCCACCTCCGCGGGCTCGGCGGGCAGCCGCACGCACTCGTCGAGCTGCATCTGGATGTCGGAGCCGAGGAGCCCCTGGATCTCGATCGAGCGCTCCGGGCTCATGTGGTGGGCCGAGCCGTCCACGTGCGAGCGGAAGGTGACGCCCTGCTCGTCGAGCTTCCGCAGGCTCGCGAGGGACATCACCTGGAAGCCGCCGGAATCCGTGAGGATCGGCCCGTCCCAGCGCATGAAGCGGTGCAGCCCGCCGAGGCGGGCCATGCGCTCGGGCCCGGGGCGGAGCATCAGGTGGTAGGTGTTGCCGAGCACCACGTCGGCGCCGAGGTCGCGCACCTGCTCCGGATACATCGCCTTGACGGTCGCGGCGGTGCCCACCGGCATGAAGGCCGGGGTGCGGATGACACCGCGGGGCATGGTGAGTGCGCCGGTGCGGGCCTGCCCGTCCGTGGCCGCGACCGCGAAGGCGAAGTCCGCGGTGGGCCCGGGCGCGCCCGGTGGGGGAGCCCCGGTGGCCGGGGAGGCGGAACTGAGCGTCGACATCGGGTCTCTTCGCCTCAGGGCGTCGTCGGGGCGCGGGGGCCCGGGAACAGCAGGCTCGAGTCGCCGTAGGAGTAGAACCGGTAGCCCGCCGCGACGGCGTGCGCGTAGGCGGCCCGCATGGTCTCGAGCCCCGAGAAGGCCGAGACCAGCATGAACAGGGTCGAGCGCGGCAGGTGGAAGTTCGTCATCAGGGCGTCCACCGCGCGGAAGCGGTAGCCGGGGGTGATGAAGATCTCCGTCTCGCCCGCGTAGGCGTGCAGGCGCCCCTCCGGGTCGGCCGCGCTCTCCAGGAGGCGCAGGGCCGTGGTGCCGACCGCCACGATCCGCCCGCCGGCCGCGCGGGCCCGGTTGAGCGCCTCCGCGGTCGCCGCGTCGAGGTGGCCGATCTCGGCGTGCATGCGGTGGGCCGCGGTGTCCTCCGCCTTGACGGGCAGGAAGGTGCCCGCGCCCACGTGGAGCGTCAGGCTGTGGCGGGTCGCGCCGGCCGCGTCGATGGCGGCGAGGAGCGCCTCGGAGACGTGCAGGCCGGCGGTGGGCGCCGCCACGGCCCCGGGCTCGCGGGCGTAGACCGTCTGGTAGTCGGTGGCGTCCCGCGCGTCCGCCGGGCGCCTGCCCGCGATGTAGGGGGGCAGCGGCAGGGAGCCGAGCGCCGCGATGCGCTCATCGAGGTGGGGCCCCGCGAGGTCGAAGCGCAGGGTGATCTCGCCGCCCTCCCCCTTCGCCGCGACCGTGGCGTCGAGCTGTCCGAGGTCGCAGGCGGCGCCGGCGCCCGCCTCGCCGAAGCGGATCCGGTCCCCGGGGGCGAGGCGCTTGGCCGGCCGCGCGAAGGCGCGCCAGGTGTCCGGCGCCGCGCGCAGGTGCAGCATCGCCTCCATGCGCAGGCCCGGCGCGCCGGGCCGCGTGCGCAGGCCGTGCAGGCGGGCGGGGATCACCCGGGTGTCGTTGAAGACGAGGGCGTCGCCCGGCCGCAGGAGGCTCGGCAGGTCGCGCACCGCGCGGTCCTCCAGGCCGGCCTCCGGGGCGCCGGGCCGCACCACGAGGAGGCGTCCGGCCCCGCGCGGCTCCGCCGGCCGGAGCGCGATCGACGCCTCCGGCAGATCGAAATCGAACAGGTCCACGCGCATCGGTCGCCAACTGCACAAAACCGCGCCGAAGATCAATGCGGACCCGCGACGCGGATGCGGCTTGACCCCGGCGCGGCGCCGCCCGAGCATCGGCCCCGTCACGCGCGGGGAGGCACCATGCTGGAGGATCGCAAGGCCGGCGGCCGGAGCCCGGGGCGCCGCCCCCGCCTGACCCTCGACGGGCAGCTCGTGGGCTACTGGGACCGGGAGGCCGCCCGGCTCGACGCCCTCGCGGCCGCCGCCCGCTTCGGCTGGCAGGCCCGCCGCTACGCCCGCAAGGCGGCCGAGGCCCGCGCCCAGGCCGAGCGCAGCCGCGTCCGCGAGGCGGCGCGCCGCAACGGCGCGGCGGCGGAGGAAGCCGGGGCTTGAGCGGGGCGGCCCGCGGGGCGCTTAGCCCCGGCTAAAACCTTTGCCGTGGCCTTCGGGCCCGGACGTGTCCTATGGGCTGCGGCGCCCCGCCGTCCCGGACCCGCCATGGAACGCACCCAGAAAGCCGCGCTCGCCGGCGCCGCGATCGGCGCCCTGGTGATGGGGCTGAAGTTCTCCGCCTACTGGCTCACGGGCAGCCTCGCGCTCTACTCGGACGCGCTGGAGAGCATCATCAACGTGGTGGCCGCGGCCTGCGCCTTCGTGGCCCTGCGGGTCGCCGCCCAGCCCGCGGACGCCGACCACCCCTACGGCCACCACAAGGCCGAGTACTTCTCGGCGGTGACCGAGGGCGCGCTGATCATCGTCGCGGCGGTGCTGATCCTGCGCGAGGCGGCCCACGGCATCCTGGATCCGAAGCCCCTCGACGCCCCCGCCCTCGGCCTTGCCGTGAACGCGGTGGCGAGCCTCATCAACGGCGCCTGGGCGCTCGCCCTGATCCGCCGGGGCCGCGCCTGGCGCTCGCCGGCCCTGGTGGCGGATGCCCGCCACGTGATGGCGGACGTCTTCACCTCGGGGGGCGTCCTCGTCGGCGTCGCCCTGGTGATGGCGACAGGCGCCCTGGTGCTCGACCCCATCGTGGCCGGTCTCGTCGCCCTCAACATCCTGTGGTCCGGCTACCGCATGGTGCGGGAATCGATCGACGGGCTGATGGACCGCGCCGCGCCGGCCGAGATGGTGACGGAGATCCGCGCCCTGATCTCCGAGCACGGCGCGGGGGCGCTCGAGGCCCACGACGTGCGCACCCGCCACGCGGGCCAGGCGACCTTCATCGACTTCCACCTCGTGGTGCCGGGCGAGATGACCGTGCAGGAATCGCACGAGATCTGCGACCGGCTGGAGACCGCCATCGAGGGCGCGGTGGCGGGCGCCGTGGTGGCGATCCACGTCGAGCCGGGCGACCACGCCAAGCAGCGCGGCCTGCCGGTGCTGTAGGGGCTCAGGCCGGCTCCGGAGCGGTCTCGCCGAAGATCGGCTCGAAGGCCGCGCGCAGCTGCATGTCGGCCTCCGCGAGGCTGACGATCCGGCCGAGGTCGAGGAGGCTCGTGACCCCGTGGTCCGTGACCCCGCAGGGCACGATGCCGGAGAAGTGCGAGAGGTCCGGCTCCACGTTGAGGCTGATGCCGTGGAAGCTCACCCAGCGCCGCACCCGGATGCCGATCGCCGCGATCTTGTCCTCGACGCCCGGGCCCTTCTCGGGCCGGCGCACCCAGACGCCGACCCGGTCCTCCCGCCGCTCGCCCCGCACGTTGAAGGCGGCGAGCGTCGCGATCAGCCAGTCCTCCAGCGCCGCCACGTAGGCGCGCAGGTCCGTCCGGCGGCGGGCGAGGTCGAGCATCACGTAGGCCACCCGCTGGCCGGGGCCGTGATAGGTGAACTGGCCGCCCCGGCCGGTGCGGTGGACGGGGAAGCGGTCCGGCGCGACGAGGTCCGCGTCCCGCGCCGAGGTGCCGGCCGTGTAGAGGGGCGGGTGCTCCACGAGCCAGACGCACTCGGGCGCGGAGCCCGCCGCGATGGCGGCCGCGCGCGCCTCCATGAAGGCCACCGCCTCCCCGTAGGCCGTCAGCCCCTCGGCCACCCGCCAGGCCACCGGACCGGCGCCGGGGCGCGGCAGGAAGGCGCCCGGGGCGGCATCGCGGGTCTCGTTTACCAAGGCTTCACCCTAATGCGTGGAAGGTTCGGACGATGCGGATGTGTGGGGCGTGCGGCGCGTGGCGGTTCTCGAAGACCTCAAGGTCGACCTGACGGTGGTGCTCGGCCGCAGCCGGATGCCGCTGCACATGCTGCTGCGCATGGGCCGCGGCGCGGTGATCGAGCTCGAATCCACCGAGACCGATATGGTCGAGATCCTCGCCAACGACCACCCGATCGCCCGCGGGCAGATCGTGGTGACGGGCAACCGCATCTCCATCGAGATCACGGAGCTAATCCGCAAGGCCGAGGTCGCGCGCGGCGCCGGCATCACCATCGGCGACGGCGCGGTGCCGCTCCTCGACCCCGCCTTCGAGGGCGCCTGAATCGCCACGACGGCGCTTGTCGGGGCGGATTCGATCTGTTATCCGCTGCGCCGCTCCCCGAGGAAACGCCGCGCTGCGGCGGACCCCGCGGAGCTCTCCGGACCCTACCCGGGTCCCGATGCGGCCATGGCGGAATTGGTAGACGCGCTAGCTTGAGGTGCTAGTCCCGCGAGGGGTGGAGGTTCGAGTCCTCTTGGCCGCACCAACTTGTTTTCGTTGGTGTTTTCCCTCGGAAGACGACCGGAAGCCGGCGCCTGCGCCGCCCGGACCCTGCAAATATCCCTGCCCAAATATCCCCGCCGATGCCGACCTGAGACGAGCGACGGCCGTCGCGTCCCCGGCGCACGCCCTTCACGCCTGGTTAACCATACGGGGCTACGCGGGCTCGTAGGGTAGCGGGGACACGGCACGGGCGATGGCGGATCGGGCAGTCTCAGGTGGACGGGGGCCGCAGCTCGCCCCCTGGATCGCGGCCGTCGTCCAGCCCTGGGTCGGTGCGGTCGCAACGGCAAGCCGCGACAACACCGCCCTGGCGCTCGTCGAGGCGATGCGCGCGGCGCGGGTGCTGCGCCAGCGGGTCGTGCTCACGCCGGCCCTGCATCGCGCCGTGCTGGATGCCTCGACGGCGACCGACGACCTGGTGCGCGGCCTCGCGAGCGACCGGGCGGATGCGGGTGCTCTGCGCTCCGCGGCGCTGGGCGGCCTCGCGGTCCTGATCACCCTCCTGCGGACGGCGCAGGTCGCGGATGCTGGCGAATTCCGGCAGGCCTGCTGAGCCGAAGGGCGCAACCCCGATGATCGTCGGCGCGGCGATGGGCCGGAGGCCCGAAAGCATCCGCGCGCTTTGAACAATCCGGGCGTCGTCCGGTTGGCCCAGGGCGGTCCGACATACTCGGGGGGAGTATCCCGGGCCGCGTGCGCCGCGCCATTCCGGCGGGGCGCCGAGCCGCAGGAGCCAGCCCGATGTACTACTTCGACAAGCGCCTCCAGTATCCCGTGAAGGTCGAGACCCCCGATCCGCTGTTCGCGCGGATGCTCCAGCAGGCCATCGGCGGCGTGGAGGGCGAGATCCGCGTCTGCATGCAGTACTTCTTCCAGGCCTGGGGCGCGCGCGGGCCGACCACGAAGTACCGCGACATGCTCCTCCACACCGCGACCGAGGAGATCGGCCACATCGAGATGCTCGCCACCGCGGTGGCGCTCAACCTCGACAAGGCGCCGAGCTCGCTCCAGGAGCAGGGCGCCGCGGACGCGGTGGTGGGCGCCGTGATGGGCGGCGAGAAGCCCCGCCACGTCGTCGAGGGCATGCTGCACCGGCACATCCTCTCGACCGGCATGGCCGCCTTCCCGGCCAATTGCGAGGGCGTGCCCTTCGACATGTCCCACATCTACGCGAGCGGGAACCTCGCGGCGGACATGTACTGCAACGTGGCCGCCGAGAGCACCGGCCGCGTCCTGGCCGTCCGCCTCTACAACGCCGCCGCCGACGCCGGCATGAAGGACATGCTGCACTTCATGATCGCCCGCGACACCATGCACCAGCAGCAGTGGCTCGCGGTGATCGAGGAGATGGGCGGCCACGAGGGCACGCTGCCGATCCCCAACTCCTTCCCGCAGGAGATGGAGGACCAGCGCAACAACTACAACTTCTACGCCACGTCCCACGATGGCTCGCCCCCGCCCCAGGGCCGCTGGACGAGCGGTCCCTCGATCGACGGCAAGGGCACCTTCAGCGTGTTCCAGAACAAGCCGATGGGCGAGGAGCCGGTGCTCGGCCCGGCGCGGCCCGACAGCGGCGCCGAGATCCAGCAGATCAAGTGAGGCGCCGGCCCTGAGGGATCCCGGGCCCAGTGGCGGGCCCGGGGCCCCGCACGGCACCTGTGCTACCAAGTCCGCACGGGGCGGCGACGCGGTGGGACGGGGGGTGGGACGTGAACGGACGGCGGGGGGACGGCGAGGTCACGGGCGCGATCGCGGACGGGCGGGTGCAGCTCCGGCGGAGCGCGGCCGCCAAGGAGCCGCTGATCCAGCGGCTGAACCGGATCGAGGGTCAGGTCCGGGGCCTGCGGGGGATGATCGAGGCGGATCGCTACTGCCTCGACGAGGTTCAGCAGATCAACGCGATCACGGCGGCCCTGCGCGAGGTGGCGCTCGCGATCATCGCCGAGCACGTCACCGCCGGCGTCCGGCTCGCCGCAACGGCGGAGCCCGCCGCGGCGGACGCCGCCGAGGATCTCGCCATCGCGGACGTGCTCAGTGTGCTGCGGGCCGCAATGCGCATCGGCGCGTGAGACCGGGGCGCCGCACGCGCGGGTCCGAACGACAGAGGGCCCGCCGCGGCGATGTGCCGGGCGGGCCCCTGTGCGGATGTGGCGTGGAAGTGGCCTGACGGCCGATCAGCAGTTGTCGTCCTTGCCGACGCCCTGGTTGGGCGTGGCGTTGTTCATGGCGCCGACCGTGCCGGGCGAAGCGGGCTGCTGGCCGCCGGCGAGGTTCTTGCTCGCCGGATCGGTGCCGTTCGCACCGGTCTTCTGGTCGCTCGAACCCGTCTGGGCGGCCATCTGGTTGGCACCCGCGTTGTTCATGGCGCCGACCGTGCCGGGCGAAGCGGGCTGCTGGCCACCGGCGAGGTTCTTGCTCGACTGGTCGACGTCCGAGCTCTTCTGGTTCGTGGCCTGATCGTTCGGGCTCTTGTCCTTCGTCGAGCCGGTGCTGCAGGGGGCGGCGAGCGCCGAGCCGGCGGTGAGGGCGACGATCGCGACAGCACTGATGAGGGCAGAAGCCTTCATTGCGTTTTCCTCCGATGATTAACATCCAGCAAATCGAGAAGGCTTGCCGATTGTTCCCACCGGTCTCCTGCCGTTGGCCTGCATCGGGCCGTTGTTCCGGGCAACAGGGCCCTGTTTCGCAGTCGTGTCCGGCTCAATCGCCGGAGGGGGGCGTCTCGGGGGGGGCTTTGGGAGGCGTCTCGGCAGGTGTCTCGACAGGTGTCTCGGCAGGTGTCTCGGGAGGCGTCTCGGGAGGTGCCTTGGCGAGGGACCGCACGAAGGCGAGGCACCGGGCGCGATCCTCCGGATCGTCCATAGCCAGGAACAGGCGCAGGAGCTCGACGTGCTGCAGGGCGTCGGCTTCCGCTTGGCCCGCCGCCTCCGGCCGGCCGGCGGCGGGATCCTCCGCGTAGAAGAACGAGACCGGCACGCCGATCATCTCGGAGATCTGGCCGAGCTGCCTCTCGGTCACGCCGCGTTCGCCCGCCTCGTCCGCGTCGTGCGGCGGATCCCGGTCTCGGTGATCTCTCTGCAAGCGAGCGGCTCGCTGTTGCTCTGCGCCTGGGCCGGCGGGGCCGGCTCGGTGGACCGTCGTCCGTCCCCTATACAGGATGACGACGGTCCAGGGCAGGACGCCCGATCACGGGTTCGTGAGGCTCCGGAGGCGTCGTGTCAGGCCCGCTCCGGCCCCGACCGCCGCCGGCCCCCGGTCCGGCCCTCGCCCGGGCTCGGGGCGAGCGAGCGCGCCAGCACGAAGCCCGCCGCCAGCATCGTCGCCTCGGCGAGCTTCGTCAGCTCCGGGTCACCCAGCTCCCGGGCCGCCGTCAGCAGGCCGATGGCGTGGTGGCCGAGGCGGTGGATGGCCGGGCTGTCCGGCCGGATGCCGCGCGGCGCGTCGTCGTGATCCCGGTCAGCCACGCATCGCCTCCCGGTTGCGGGACGAGAAGCTCGCGATCCAGTCCGACGTCTCCATCACCTCGCCGAAGGCGCCGAGGATCGCGCTCGCGGCGCGATGCAGCGTCGTCCCGTCGAGGCCGGCGAGGGCGTGGCTCGCCGAGGCGTCGTCGAGGAAGATCAGGCGCTGCCCGCGGTGGAACGCCTCGACCGCGGTGGCGAGGCAGGCGGCCTCGCCGGCGAAGCCCGCGATCACCAGGGGCGCGTTGCTGCGCTCCATCACGTCGGCGAAGGCGGGGCTCGCGTAGGCCGAGGGCCGGTCGCGGTCGAAGATCATGTCGCAGCCGTGGGGCTGGAAGCCCTCGATCCAGCGGGCGAAGCGGGTGCCCGGATGGAAGAAGGGCGAGCGCCCGACCCAGCGCGTCCAGGCCACCGGCAGGCCGCAGCTGCGGGCATGCGCCAGCGCCGCCCGGCAGCGGTCCAGCGCCGGCTCGATCCCGGGCAGCGGCAGGCGCCCGTCGGCGAGGTATTCCTGCTGCATGTCGATGAGCACGAGGACCGGCATGCTGCCGGGGTCCCGGTAGGCGGCCGGGTTGAATGCCGTATTGGACGTCGCGGTCATCGCGCCGCCCCGTCGACCGAGGGGCGCGTGACGGGGCGCGCGCCCGAGCGGTCGAGCACGCCCGCATGGTGCCAGCGGCCCTCGGGCCGGATGATCACGTAGGGGTCTGCGCCCAGGGTGATCGCCTCCGGGTGGGGCTCGGCCTCCAGCAGCATCTCGACGTAGTCGAAATCCGAGAACACCAGCTCCTGCGCGCCCTCGAAGACCCGGAAGCCGAAGCGGCGCCAGAACGGGACGAGGCGCTTCTGGGCATGCCCGTAGATGCGCCGGTACCCCTTGACGCGGGCGAGCTCGATGCCAGCCCGCACCAGGGCGAAGGACAGGCGCGTGCTCCGGTACTCCGCCCGCACGGCCAGCCGCTCGATCTTGGCGAAGCCCGCGAAGAAGCGGATCCGCAGGCAGCCGGCGGGCTCGTCGCCGACGTAGCCCATGAGGTGCGTCGCCGCGAGGTCGTTGCCGTCGAACTCCTCGTCGTAGGGGCAGGCCTGCTCCGCCATGTAGACGGCGCTGCGCACGCTGATCACCCGGGCGAGGTCCTCGAGGGTGCGGGCCACCGCCACGCTGAGCCCGGCCTCCCCGGTCCGGTAGCTGTCGTAGGGCGGGCGCGCCTCGGGCGCGGCCCCGCGCCGGAACATGTGCAGGTGCTCCGCCTGCAGCCCCTCCCAGGCGGCGCCCTTCTCGAAGCCGATGCTCTCCAGGTAGTCGGCGCCCTCCGGCGTCGCGGCCCGCGCGAACAGGTCGACGTCCCGGCACAGCGGCGTCGAGATGCGCTGGAGCATCAGCGCCACGGCGGCCGAGAGGCGGCGGCGGGCGTGGATCACCCAGAGGTAGATGCCGGCCGGCCGCTCGTGCTGGCGGGTGATCAGGGCGGGGTCGGGATCGGCCGGGTCGAAGGTGCCGGCGAGCAGGCTGCGCACGCCGGCCTCCGTCAGCGGCAGCACCGCGGTGAGCCCCTCGCCGCGGGGCGCCCCGGCATCGAAGGCGTCGCGGCGGGCGATGGCCGCGACGGTGTCCGGGTTGATGGTCATGACCCGGCGCACCACGTCGGCGCCCGCGATGCCGGGCAGGTCGCCGCGGGCGGCCTCGATCAGGCGCTCCAGGTCGTCGGGCGTCGGCGTGAACAGGACGAGGTGCCGCGCGAGGCGGGCGGCATCGAGGTCGATGATGTCGTGGCGTGCAGCCTTGATCGCGGGGGTAAAACCCTCTCTGTGCAATCGAGCCGTGTGCATCGTCATCGAATGACCTCGCCGCAACTGATGAATCGATGGCGAACGATTCACATAGCCAGGCCGCCCTTGTCTGTGCAAAAACCCGGACAGGGGATGTCCGCCGTTGGAACGCATGGAAGCCACCACCCGTCCGCGGATGCCCGACTGGCAGGGGCTCTGGCTGTTCCTGGAGCTGCAGCGCGCCGGCAGCTTCCGCGCCGGGGCCGAGCGCCTCGGCCTCTCGATCAACACCCTGCGCCGCCGGATCGACGACCTGGAGCGCGAGCTCGCCGTGCCCCTGGTCACCCGGCAC
Source organism: Methylobacterium sp. A54F (assembly GCF_053346035.1). Taxonomy (NCBI): domain Bacteria; kingdom Pseudomonadati; phylum Pseudomonadota; class Alphaproteobacteria; order Hyphomicrobiales; family Methylobacteriaceae; genus Methylobacterium; species Methylobacterium sp. A54F. The sequence goes on from NZ_JBKFBF010000010.1 coordinate 65,966, forward strand.
GTCGACGGCATCCGGCTGACCCCCGAGGGCTCGGAGATCCTCGACGCCGCGCAGCGGATGGAGGCCGCCGCCTTCGGGGTGATGCGGGCCCGCGACGCCGCCGCGAGCGCGGTCGCGGGCGAGGTGCGCATCGCGGTCACCGAGGGGCTCGGCACCTTCTGGCTGACCCCGCGGCTCATCGAGTTCCAGCGGGCCAACCCGCGGCTCGTGGTCGACCTGCGCTGCACCATGGACCCGGCCGACGTGGGCCGCCTCGAGGCCGACGTGGCGGTGCAGCTCGTGCGGCCCGAGAACCCGGACCTCAAGGTGGTCAAGCTCGGGCGCCTGCACCTCATGCCCTTCGCGGCCCAGGGCTACCTCGACCTCTACGGGGTGCCGAGCGGCGTGCAGGACGCCTTCCGGCACCGCGTCGTGCTGCAGGTCGCGAACCAGACGCTCACCCTCGATCAGTACGAGCGGATGACGCCGGGCATGCCGCAGGCGGGCTACGTGGCCCTGCGCACCAACGTCAGCAGCGCCCATTACTGGGCGGTGGCGAAAGGAGCCGGGATCGGCTGGCTGCCGACCTACGCGCACGCCATCGGCGCCCGGGTCGTGCCCCTCGACGGCATCGCCGAGTTCGGCCTCGACATCTGGCTCACCTATCACCCGGATGCCGAGCGGGTGGAGCGGGTGCGCCGGGTCATCGACTGGCTGCGCGCCGCCTTCGACCCGGCCCGCTTCCCCTGGTTCCGGGACGCGTTCGTGCATCCCCGGGACCTTCCCCCGGCCCTGCGCGGCGAGCCGCTCGTCAACCTGTTCGAGGGCTTCACGGCCGGCGCCTGAGCGCGGCCCGATGTGTTCCGCAGCACTGCGGCGGCCCCGCCCCCGCGCCATTGTCCATCCCGAAGACGAGCCGCCTCCCGGACCCCAGGAGGGACCCGCCGTACGGGAGAGTGCCATGCACCGGACCTTCGATCGGACCTTCGCCGCCGCAACCTTCGCCCTCGTGCTCGGCCTGCCGCTCGCGGCCTCGGCCGAGGGCGAGGGCCGCCAGCCCGCGGGCGGCGCCTTCATGAGCTCCTACGGGCCCGCGCCGGTCCAGACCTTCGCGCTGCAGGCGGGTCCGGAGCGCACCGGCTCCCTCGCGGTGCCGGCCGCCGGCCCGCGCTGGGCGACCGCGCGACCCCATCGCGCCCGGCGCTGAACCGGGCGCCGCCACGCCGGGCCCGGTTCCGGCGTTGACCCCGGACGCACCGCGGACGCAGGGTGGACGGCATGATGGACAGCCCGGCGATCCGGACGATGGCGCCGGACGATCTGGAGCGCGCCCTCGACTGGGCCGCCGCCGAGGGCTGGAACCCGGGCCTCGGCGATGCCGCCTGCTACCGGGCCGCCGACCCGGCGGGCTTCCTGGTGATCGGGGACGCGAACGGGGCGGCGGGCTCGATCTCCGTGGTGCGCTACGGGGCGGCCTACGGCTTCCTCGGCCTCTACATCGTGCGGCCCGAGCACCGCGGCCGCGGCCTCGGGATGCGCCTCTGGGAGGCCGGCCTCGCCCACCTCGCCGGCCGCACCGTGGGGCTCGACGGCGTGGTCGCCCGCCAGGCCGACTACGCCCGCGCCGGCTTCGCGACGCGCCACCGCAACATCCGCTACGGCGGGCACCCGCGCCTGCCCGGCCGTCCCGACCCCCGCGTCGGCCCCGTCGCGCCCGCGCTCCTGCCCGCCCTCCTCGCCTACGACGGCGCCCGCTTCGGGGCCGAGCGGGAGCGCTTCCTGCGCTGCTGGCTCGCCGGTCCGGAGCGCACCGCGCGCGTCGCCCTCGTCGACGGGGACATCGCCGGCTACGGCGTTCGTCGCGCCTGCCGGGCGGGCCACAAGGTCGGCCCCCTCTTCGCCCGGGACGCGGAGGTCGCGCTGGCGCTCCTCGGCAGCCTCCTGCGCGACGCGCCCGGCCCCGTGATGCTCGACGTCCCCGAGCCGAACCGCGCCGCGACGGACCTCGCCGAGGCCTGCGGCCTCGCGCCCGTGTTCGAGACCGCGCGGATGTACCGCGGGACCCCGCCCGACCTCCCGCTCGCGCAGATCTTCGGGATCACGACCCTCGAGCTCGGCTGACCCCTCGCCCGGCGGCTGCACACAGTTCGCGGCCGTTGCGCACAGGGCCGTCCCCCTGGCACAACTTCCGCATCCTGAATTCGCGCCGCCTGGCGCGGGTGACGATCCTCCTCCGGCCTCGGGACGATGCGTGGACATGATGCAGAAGCGGTTGGGTACGACATTGGGGCTGGCCCTCGCCCTCGGGCTTCTCTCCGCCTCCGGGGCCCGGGCCGAGAACGTCTTCCGCTTCGCCTTCCAGGGCGACATCAAGTCCCTCGACCCCTACTCCCTCAAGGAAAGCTTCACGATCGGGATGCACGGGGCGGCCTACGAGTCCCTCGTCACCCGCGACAAGAGCCTGAACTACGCCCCCCAGCTCGCGGAATCCTGGGAGACGCCGGAGCCCACCCGCTGGCGCTTCCACCTGCGCCGGGGCGTCAAGTTCCATGACGGGTCGCCCTTCACCGCCGACGACGTGATCTTCTCCGCCGAGCGCGTGCGCGCCTCGGGCTCGAACTTCCAGACCAACGTTCCGGCCGACGCCACCTTCGTGAAGGTCGACGACCACACCGTCGACATGGTGCTCAAGACCCCGAACCCCATCGCCATCGCCCAGTTCTCGACCTGGTACATCATGTCGAAGGCCTGGGCGGAGAAGAACGGCGCCACCGCCCCCTCCCCCGCGAGCGCCGCCGCGCCGAGCTACGCCGCGCTCCATGAGAACGGCACCGGCCCCTTCGTGATCACCGAGCACCAGCCCGGCGTGCGCACGGTGTTCCGGAAGTTCCTGGGCTACTGGGGCACGGTCGAGTCGAACCTCGACGAGGCGGTCTTCACGACGATCGGCAACGCGGCGACGCGCGTGGCGGCGCTCCTGTCGGGCGAGGTCGACTGGATCGATCCCGTGCCCCTGCAGGACCAGCCCCGCGTCGAGGCGAGTGGCACCGCCGCGGTGATGGCGGGGCCGGAATTGCGCACCGTGTTCCTCGGCCTCGACCAGTGGCGGGACGCGCTCAAGGACGCGAGCGTCAAGGACAGGAACCCCTTCAAGGACGCCCGCGTCCGCGAGGCCTTCTACCTCGCCATCGACGAGGACACGATCGCCAAGCGCGTGATGCGCGGGCAGGCGACGCCCTCCGCGCTCCTCATCGCGCCCTCGCTCTACGCCCGTTCGGGCGAGTTCAAGCGCCCCGCCTACGACCCGAAGCGGGCCAAGGCCCTCCTCGCCGAGGCCGGCTACCCGGACGGCTTCACCCTGACCATGGACTGCCCGAACGACCGCTACGTCAACGACGAGGCGATCTGCCAGGCGGTGGTCTCGATGCTCGCCCGGGTCGGCGTGAAGGTGAACCTCAACGCGCAGCCCAAGGCCAAGTACTTCGCCAAGGTGCTGGCGCCCGCCTACGACACCTCCTTCTACCTCGTCGGCTGGACGCCCTCCTCCCAGGACAGCCACAACATCCTCTACGAGATCGCCGGCTGCCGCGGCGACGGCAAGTCGGGCCGGGGCGGCTGGAACCTCGGCAACTACTGCAACCCGAAGGTCGATGCCCTGGCCGACCGCGTCGAGCAGGAGACCGACCCGAAGGCGCGCGACGCGCAGATCAAGGAGGGGTTCGACGCGATCCAGGCGGATTGGGGCTACATCCCCCTCCACCAGCAGGCGCTGGCCTGGGGCGTCTCCAAGAAGGTCAGCCTCGTCCAGCGGCCGGACAACATGCTGATGCTCTACTGGGTGTCGAAGAAGCCTTGAGGATCCCGTGATCGCCTTCCTGATCCGGCGCCTGATCCAGGCCGTCGTCGTGCTGGCGGTCGTCGGGCTCGTGGCCTTCGCGATGTTCCGGTTCGCGGGCGACCCCGTGAACCAGATCGTCGGCCCGGACACGCCGGTGGCCGAGCGCGCCGAGATCCGCCGCAGCCTCGGCCTCGACGATCCCGTCCTCGTCCAGGTCGCCCGCTACGCCGGCAACGTCCTGCGGGGCGATTTCGGGATCTCCTACCAGTTCCGCCAGCCCGTCTCGGCGCTGCTTGCCGCGCGGATGCCGGCGACGCTGGAACTGGCGTTCTGCGCCACGGTCTTCGCCCTGACGGTCGGCGTGCTGATGGGCGTCGTCAGCGCGCTGCGGCGGGACACCTGGCTCGCCGGGCTGTTCCAGGCGGTCTCCCTCGTCGGCGTCAGCCTGCCGACCTTCCTGATCGGCATCCTGCTGATCTTCCTGTTCTCGGTCACCCTCGGCTGGCTGCCGAGCTACGGCCGCGGCGACACCGTGCGGATCGGCGGCTGGAGCACCGGCTTCCTCACCGCCTCGGGCCTCAAGGCCCTGATCCTGCCCTCCGTCACCCTCGGGCTGTTCCAGATGACCCTGATCATGCGCCTCGTGCGCGCCGAGATGCTGGAGGTGCTGCGCACCGACTACATCCGCTTCGCCCGCGCCCGGGGGCTCAGCACCCGCGCGGTCCATTTCGGGCACGCCCTCAAGAACACGCTGGTGCCGGTCATCACCATCGCGGGGCTGCAGCTCGGCTCGGTCATCGCCTTCTCGATCATCACCGAGACGGTGTTCCAGTGGCCCGGCATGGGCCTGCTGTTCGTGCAGGCGGTGCAGAATGTCGACGTGCCGATCATGGCCGCCTACCTGCTCCTCGTGGCCGCGATCTTCGTCGCCATCAACCTCGCTGTGGACCTCCTCTACACGGCGGTCGACCCGCGCCTGCGCCTCGCGGGGCGCGCCGCGTGAGCGAGCTCGCCTCCGCCGCAGGCCCGCCCTCCGGCCTCGCCCGCCTGCGCGATTCCGACCTCCTCGCGAGCTTCCGCCGCTCGAAGCTCGCCCTCGGCGCGTCCGCCGTCACGGCGCTCCTCGTCGGCCTCGCCGTCGCGGCGCCCTTCGTCTCGCCGCAGAACCCCTACGATCCGGCCCAGCTCGAGCTGATCAACTCCAACCTGCCCCCGCTCTGGTCTGCGGAAGGCCAGGTGCCGTTCCTCCTCGGCACCGACGACCAGGGCCGCGACGTGCTCTCGGCGGTGCTCTACGGCTTGCGCCTGTCGCTCGTCGTCGGCGTGCTCGGCGTGCTGGTCTCAGGCGTCCTCGGCGTGGCCCTCGGGCTCGTGGCGGGCTACGCCGGCGGCTACCTCGACGCGCTGATCATGCGGGTCGCCGACGTGCAGCTCACCTTCCCGGCGATCCTGATCGCCCTCGTGGTCGACGGCGTCGCCAAGGCCGCCTTCGGCGGCGCGCTCGACACCGACGCCACCGTGCTGCTCATCGTGGTCTCGATCGGCCTGTCCTTCTGGGTGCAGTACGCCCGCACGGTGCGCTCCTCGGTGATGGTGGAGCGAGGCAAGGACTACGTGCAGGCCGCCCGCCTGATCGGCCTGTCGGCGCCGGCCATCATGGTCCGCCACATCCTGCCGAACGTCACCGGGCCGGTCTTCGTCATCGCCACCATCAACCTCGCGCTCGCCATCATCACCGAGGCGACGCTGTCGTTCCTCGGCACCGGGCTGCCCGAGACCATGCCCTCGCTCGGCACCCTGATCCGCACCGGCAACCGCTTCCTGTTCTCGGGCGAGTGGTGGATCGTCGCCTTCCCGGGGCTGGCGCTGGCGGGCCTCGTGCTCGCCATCAACCTGCTCGGCGACTGGCTGCGCGACGCGCTGAACCCGAAGCTGCGATGACGGACCCCGTGCTGAGCGTGCGCGACCTGCAGGTCGCCTTCGAGACCCGCCGGGGCCGGCTCACCGCCCTCGACGGCGTCTCCCTCTCGATCGGGCCCGGCGAGATCCTGGGCGTCGTCGGTGAGTCCGGCGCCGGCAAGTCGGTGACCGGGGCGGCGGTGATCGGGCTGATCGACCCGCCCGGCCGCATCGTGGGCGGCGAGGTCCGCCTGGGGGGCGAGCGCATCGACGACCTGCCCCCCGAGCGGATGCGGCGGGTGCGGGGGCGGCGCATCGGCATGATCTTCCAGGACCCGCTCACCGCCCTCGACCCCCTCTACCGGGTCGGCGAGCAGCTCGTGGAGACGATCCGGACCCACACCGACCTGTCGGCGCGGGCGGCCCGCGCCCGCGCCGTGGCGCTCCTCGCCGAGGTCGGGATCCCGGCGCCGGAGCGGCGCATCGACGGCTACCCGCACGAGTTCTCCGGCGGCATGCGCCAGCGCGTGGTGATCGCCCTGGCGCTCGCCGCCGAGCCCGAGCTGATCATCGCCGACGAGCCGACGACCGCCCTCGACGTCTCGGTGCAGGCGCAGGTGATCGCGCTCCTGCGGCGCCTCTGCGGCCAGCACGGCACCGCCGTGATGCTGGTGACCCACGACATGGGGGTGATCGCCGAGGCGGCCGACCGGGTGGCGGTGATGTATGCCGGGCGCGTCATCGAGGTCGGCCCGGTGGCGGCCGTGGTGCGGGAGGCGCGCCACCCCTACACGCGCGGCCTGATGGGGGCGATCCCGACGCTCGGCCAGGATCTCGACCGCCTCGCCCAGATCCCCGGCGCGATGCCGCGGCTCGGCGCGATCCCGTCCGGCTGCGCCTTCCACCCGCGCTGCCCGCAGGCCTTCGGGCGCTGCCGCAGCGAGCGGCCGGAGCCTGTCGCCGACGGCCCGAGCCGGGTGGCCTGCCACCTCTACGACGCGCCGCGCGGGGCGGCCGCGTGAGCGCCACCCCCGCGCCCTACGTCGAGGTCGAGGGCCTGCGCCGGGACTTCGACGTCTCGCGGCCCTGGCTCAACCGCGTGATCGAGCGGGTGCCGCGCCAGACCCTCAGGGCGGTGGACGGGGTCGGCTTCACGATCGGGCGCGGCGAGACCTTCGCGCTCGTGGGGGAATCGGGCTCCGGCAAGTCGACGGTCGCCCGGATGGTGGTCGGCCTCCTGCCGCCCTCGGAGGGCGCCGTGCGCATCGCCGGCGTCTCGATGACCGATCCGCGCGCGGCCGCGGCGCGGCGGCGCCTGCGCGGGCGCATCCAGATGATCTTCCAGGACCCCTACGCCTCGATGAACCCGCGCTGGCGGGTCGGCGCCATCGTGGCCGAACCGGTGCGGGTCCTCGGCCACGCCCGGGGCGAGGCGGCGATCCGCGCCCGCGTCGCCGAGCTCCTCGCCCGCGTCGGGCTGCACCCGGACGATGCCGGCAAGTACCCGCACGCCTTCTCGGGCGGCCAGCGCCAGCGCATCGCCATCGCGCGGGCGCTCGCCGCGGAGGCCGAGTTCCTGGTGGGCGACGAGCCGACCTCGGCCCTCGACGTCTCGGTGCAGGCCCAGATCCTCAACCTGATGCGGGACCTGCAGGACCGCCTCGGGCTGACCTACCTGCTGATCAGCCACAACCTCGCCGTGGTGCGCCACATGGCGGGCCGGATCGGCGTGATGTATCTCGGCCGCTTGGTGGAGGTCGGCGCGCGGGCCGAGATCTTCGCCGCGCCCCGCCACCCCTACACGCGGATGCTCCTCGACGCCGTGCCCGACCTCTCGCAGATCGGCCGCGCCCGGACGCCGGTCTCGGGGGAGATCCCGAACCCGATCGATCCGCCCCCGGGCTGCACCTTCCACCCGCGCTGCCCGCTCGCGAACGACCGCTGCCGCACCGAGGTGCCCGCCCTGATCGCCGGCGTCGCCTGCCACGCGGCGGAGGAGGGGCGGCTTCCCGCCTGAGAGTCCCGCAGGCCGCGGCCGACACACGAGGGCAACACGGGGCACCTAGGACTCGCCGGGTCCATTCCGGGACCGGGCGCCATGACCAGCCACCGCGACACCACCCGCGACACGCCGCACGCGGCGCTCGTCCTCGACATCTCCCTGTCGGTGATCCTGCTGGCGATCTTCGTCACCGCCTTCGCGCTGGTGGCGGCAGGCTACTGAGGCTTCACACGCGGCGGGAACCGACGAGGCAGGCGAGCAAGGCTCCCCCTCCCGCCCCGCCGGTCCCTCCCCTGTAGGCCAGGCCCGGCGCCGGTTCCGTGACGTGGCGCACGTAAGGATCGGCCCAGTGCGTTCGGCCCGCAGCCGGGCGGCCGGCCGCCTCGGAACATCGCCGCGGAGCCCCGGTTGACCTCATGCAGCGGGTGACGACGTCGCCCGCTGCCGCTCTCTGACGGGCGTTTCCTCCCAAGACTCGGGCCGTCCCCCCAGGGCGGTCCTTTTTCTTGGCCTCAGCGGCCCCCCTCCTCCCGAGCCAGCTCCATGACGAGGCGCGTCGCGAGGTAGAGGCGCGGGGTCAGGCTGGCGAGCACCGCGAACTCGTCGGGGCTGTGATAGCGCCCGCCCACCACGCCGAGGGATTCGAGCACCACGGGCTTGCCCGGGCTGCCCGGCTGGAAGGCGTAGCCCGCATCCGTGCCGCCGCCGATCTCGGCGAGCTTCAGGTCGCCGCCGATCTCCCGGTAGATCGCCTGCGCCCGCTCGCCGAGCGCCCGGGTCTGCGGGTTCACGGGCAGTGGCGGGCGGCCCTTCGCCAGCTCGAAGCTCACCTGCGTGTCCGGCACGCGGTGGGTCTCGATGATCCGCCGCGCCTGCGTCAGCACGCGGTCGTACTCGCCGGCCTCGAAGTAGCGCATGTCGCCCTCGGCCCTCGCCTGGTCCGGGATGATGTTCGGCTTGGTGCCGCCCGCGACGACGGTCCAGTGCAGGCTGGTGCCCTTCTCCCGGTCGCCGAGGTCCTCCAACTGGAGGATCTGGTGGGCGAGCTCCGTCACCGCGTTGCGCCCGGCCTCCGGCGCGCCGCCCGCGTGCGCCGCGCGGCCCTTCACGGTGAGGCTCGCGTAGTTGATGCCCTTGGTGGCGATGGTGGCGGCATCGACCGCCTAGTCGGCGAAGCTCGGCTCGAAGGACAGGACCGCGTCCTGCCCGGCCGCGATCCGGCCGATCTCGTCGCGGGAGCCGCGGGAGCCGCGCTCCTCGTCCGGGTTGAACACCACCGTGATGGTGCCGTGCGTCGCATCGAGGGCCTTCAGCGCCGCGAGCGTGTGCAGGATGAGGGCGAGGCCGGCCTTGGCGTCGGCCACGCCCGGCCCGTAGGCCCGTCCGTCGCGCTCCGTGTAGGGGCGCTTGGCGGCGTCGCCCTCCCCGAACACCGTGTCGTAGTGGACGAGGAGCATCAGCTTCCGGGTCCCGCGGCCCTCGATCGTCCCCACCAGCGTGTTGCCCCCGAAGGCGGGGGCGGGCCGCGTCTCGACCCGGGCGCCGAGCGCCTCCAGGCGGCCGCGCAGGATCGCCTCCACCCGCGACAGGCCGGGCACGAAGCCGGTTCCGGTGTCGATGTCGACGAGGTCGGCGAGCGTCGCGCGCAGGGGCGCCTCCTGCGCCTTCACGGCGGCGAGCACCGCGGCATCGAGCTCCGCCCGGGCGGTCAAGGGTGCCAGGGCGAGGGAGGCGGCGAGGATGGAGGCGAAGGCGAGCGGGGGCGCGAGGCGGCGGGGCATGGGGATCGGTCCGGCAGCGGCAAGGAGGGCCGGACCTAAGCAGACTTGCGCGGGCACGCCAACGCCGCGGGCGCCCGCGCCCCGGCATCAGGGCGTGCGGCGCGTCGCCTTGCGCCGCGGCCGCCGCTTCGGCTTGCCGGCCTTGGCCGGGCCGGCCTTCGTCATCGCGGCGAGCGCGGCGCGCTGCTGCCGGCGCATCGCGGCGGAAGCCTGCGCGGTGGCGTGGCCCATCCACCAGCCGGCCGCCCGGTTGGCGCCCGACAGCCACAGGCTGAGCGCTGGGTTGCGCATCGCGATCTCCCGAACCGGGCCTTGCCCGACCGGTATCAACGGCCGGAGCGCCGACGCGTTCACGGGTGGGGCCGCGGGCACCCGGCGGAAACCATTGCGGGCAGTCCGCATTTGTCCCGCAAGGCCGTTCCGGCCCGGGAGATACGTCAGATGAAGAAGCTCGCCACCCTCGGTGCCCTCACGCTCGCCCTCGCGGGCCCCGTCCTGACCGGTGCCGCCTACGCGCAAGGGCGCAGCCCCGGCAGCTCGTCGGCCTCCTCCGGCAATGCCGAGGAGAACAACAAGCCGGCCTCGAACAGCGCGGGCGGCGGCGGCAGCGGCCGCTGACGGCGCACGGGCCTCAGGTTTCGGGCAGGGGCGGCAGGGTCCGCGCCTGCCCGTGGTAGGCGCGGTTCGGCCTCATGTCGACGGCCGAGGCCATGCGGTTGGACATGTTGAAGAAGCTCGCCACCGCGGCGATGTCCCAGATGTCCCGCTCCCCGAAGCCCGCAGCGCGCAGGGCCTCGCGGTCCGCCTCGCCGATCGCGTGGGGCGCCTCGGTCAGCGCGGTTGCGAAATCCAGCATGGCCCGGTGCCGAGGTGTCAGCGCGGCGGCGCGGTAGTTCACCGCCAGCATCTCGCCGAGCACCGGATCGCCCGACAGGGCGCGCACCGCGGCGCCGTGGGCGGTGACGCAGTAGTAGCAGCGGTTGGCGCTCGACACCGCCACGGCGATCATCTCGCGCTCCAGCTTCGACAGGCCGGACGGGGCGAGCATCAGGTCGTTGTAGAAGGCGGCGAAGACCTCGAGCTTGGCGCCGTCGTGGGCGTAGGCCTCGAGCACGTTCGGCACGAAGCCGATCTTCTCGCGGCACTTGTCGAAGTAGGCCGCCATGGCCGGCGGCAGCTCCGCCGCGGGCTCCAGGCCGAGCGCCGTGACGCGGTGGTCGCCGTCCTGGAGCGGCACCGCCGGGTCCCCCGATCCGCCCGCTCCCGGATTCGTCGCCGGATTTCCCGTCATGCACCGTCTCCCGCGTCAGTCGACCGACCTATAGCAGCGCGACGCGACGGGGCGGAACAGGTCCGAATGCGAAGCCGCGACGGTCGAGCTGTCCCGATTCGATGAGGCCCTCCCGGCTAGCGGCGGGCGGCCCGGGGCCGCACCAGGTGCTCCAGGAAGTTCCCGATCTCGCGCCGCCGCCGCGAGGCGTCGAGCACCTCCGGCCCGATCCCGTGCCGCCAGGCGAGGTCCGGGCGATCCGACCCGGCCAGGGCCTCGATCTCGTCGGCGTAGGCCTCGAGCGCCGCCCCGTCACGGCAGAGGCCGGCCTCGATCACGTCGTCGCCGCAGAGGCGCAGCATGGCGGCGAGCTCGTCGAGATCGAGCTCGGGGTGGTACTGCGTGCCCCAGAAGATCCCCTCGCCCTCGGCGATCTCGATCGCCTGCACGTCCAGGAGGTCGTTCCCGGCGAGCACCGTGCCCCCTGGCGGCGGCGTCACCACGGCGTCGAGATGGACCGCCGGGGCGTCGAAGGCCGCCGGCCGTCCGGCGAGGAGCGGGTGGGCGCGGCCGGCGCCGTTCGGGGCGATGCGGCGGGCGAAGCCGTACTCGGGCCCCCGCGGATTGCGGGCCGCGTCCCCCCCGGCGAGCACGCAGGCCACCTGCACGCCCCAGCAGGAGCCGAACACCGGCAGCCCCGCCGCGAGGCTCTCCCGCATCAACGCGAGCTGGCGCCGCACGGGTGCGCCGCCCTCCCCGACATGCAGGGTGGAGCCCGTGACGATCAGGCCGTCGAAACCCCGGAGGCCGGTGCCCGCCGGAAGGGCGCCGTCCGGATCGGCGGGCGTCAGGATCGTCGTCCGCGCGTCGGGGGCGAGGGCCCGGATCAGCGCCGCATAGGCCTCGGCCGAGGTTTGGCCGGTCGCCGCGACGTGCCGGTCGCGGGCTTCGCGGACGTTGCCGTCCGCCACGAGGATGTGGAGCATCAAGGAAAGCGGGGCGGCGTGACGGGCTGTCGGAACGGACCGGCGGGCCGCGCTGTTCCGGCAGCTCCCCAGGTCAGGTCGTCGCAGAGCAGCGGAACGCCTTCAGGCATCGTCCTCGCGGGCGAAGACCTCGCCCTCGGCAGCGAGGCGCGCGTCGTCCTCGTCGCCCTTGAGAGCGGCCCGGTCGCGATAGGCCGCGATGAGGCGCTGGAGCCGGACATGGGCGGCGAGGGGGTCGGACCGGTCGGGGACGACCGCGCCCTGGCTGGCGAGCAGCCGCTCGGTCTCGGCCTCGACGCGCCCGCGATCCTCCGGCCCCAGGGCGTCGAGGTCGCCGTACCCGAGTTCAGCCGCGATGAGGGCGGCGATTTCGGCCCGCGCCCCCGCCAGGTCGTCGGTTCCCTCAGCCATGGCCGTCCTCCGAGCGGGGCCGGGCATCCCTGCCCCGAAATCCTTGCTCCAAGGCAGGGCAAGCGCGTCCGCGGCCCGCCGGTTCCGGACCGTGCCCCGCGGGACGGCCCGATGCCGGCATCCACGGAATCTTAATCCTCCGTGGCCAGCTTCTCCACCTCATGCCTGCGGGGTGGCCATGGACGCCGAGCGCCGGATCTCGACACGACGCGACGCCTTCCAGATCGGACGCGTCTGCCCGGGCGGCGGCGCCCCCGAATCCGAGTGCCTCATCTGGGACGCCTCGGACGACGGCGCGCGGATCGAGGTCGACCGGCCCGAAGCGCTGCCCGACGCCTTCGTGCTGACGGCGACGCCCTTCGCGCGGCCCCGCGCCTGCCGGGTGGTGCGCCGCGACGGGCGCGACCTCGCCCTCGCCTTCACCGACTGAGGCGCTGCGGCGGCCGCCGCTCAGCCCTCGGGCTCGGGATCCTGGTCCTGCCGGCACCGCCGCACCGCCTCGATGGCGGAGCGGCGCGCGGCGGGCTCGTTCAGCGCGTTGAACAGGCGGAGCAGCTCGTCCGTCTCCGTGGCCGAAGGCCCCTGCCCGCCTAGGGTTTCCCCGCCCGCCTCGGCCCCCGGCGGCAGCGCGGCGAAGAAATGCGCGGGATCGAGCCGAAGGATGTCGGCGATTTGGGCCAGAAGGGCCGCGGAATGCCGTTCGTCGTTGCCTTCGGGATCCTCGTCCACCGCAACGGTCCCTCGCGCCGGATTTTCGTGGCTGAATCTCGAACTGCAACCTAGAGTCGAGAGTTTTTTCGCTTTAAAAGCGAAGGCGACTCTTGTCCAGTCAGCGGTGGCCACCATGCACCCCAAGACCGTGGAACTCACGAGCGGCGTGTTCGGGGATTTCGACCGGGCCGCATCGATCGACGAACTCGCCGGCCTCCTGGAGGCGGCCGTGCGGCCGCTCGGCATCGAGAGCACCTTCGCGGGCGTGATCCCGATCCCCGGCACCCGCCCGCGGGAGCAGGCCGCCCACGTCCTCCTCGACCGGACGCCCGCGGGCTGGAGCGAGCGCTACTTCCGGGCCGGCCACCTCTTCCGCGATCCGACCATCCGGCGCCTGACCGAGGACCTGACGCCCTTCCGCTGGTCCGAGATCGAGCCGCGCTGGCGGGACGACGCCGCCGCGCGGCGGGTGATGGGCGAGGCCTCCGAGTTCAAGCTCCGCGACGGCTTCACGATTCCCCTCGTCACCCTCGACGGCCGGGTGGCGGGCTTCAGCTTCGGCGGCGACCGGATCGCGCTCGCGCCGGAGACCCGCGGGATGCTGCAACTTCTGGCGAGCTACGCCTTCGGCCGCTCGCTCAACCTCAGCGAGCGGCGCGAGCCGCCCGCGCGGCTCACGCCCCGCGAGCTCGAGGCGCTGAAATGGGCCTCCGACGGCAAGACCGAGTGGGAGATCGGCGAGCTGATGTCGATCTCCGAGCACGGCGCGGAGAAGCACCTGCGCTCGGTCCGGGCCAAGCTCGGCACGGTGAGCCGCACCCACGCGGTGGCGGAAGCCCTGCGGCGGCGCCTGATCACCTGAACGAGCACTACTTCAAGTCGAATGGTACGCGATCGCGTACTATAATGGGTTGTACCTGCGACCGATAATGGCGGCCATCCAACCGGAGGCCGACATGATCCACATCGTTACTCCCGAGAATGCTTCGCACTATTCCGCCGCCATGGAACAGGCTTATCGCCTGCGCCACCAAGTCTTCGTCGACGAGAAGGGCTGGTCGGACCTTGCGAAGCCCGATGGCCGCGAGATCGACGACTTCGACGACGGCCACGCCGTCCACATGCTGGCCATCGAGGACGACCTCGTCGTCGGGTATCAGCGCATGCTGCCGACGACCCGCCCCTACCTCCTCACCGAGGTCCTGCCGGAGCTGTGCGAGGTGGCGACCCCGCGCGGGCCGGAGGTCTGGGAATGGACGCGCTACGCGGTCCGCCGCGACCGCCGCGACCGCGGCCGCATGCTGAGCCCGGTGGGCAGCGCGCTCCTCACCGGAATCGTCGAGTGGGGCCTGGAGAGCGGCATCTCGTCCATCGTCATCGAGATGAACCCGCTCTGGCTCCTGCGACTCGTCCAGCTCCACTTCCGCGTGACGCCCCTCGGGCTGCCGCGGCCGATCTCCGGCGAGGACACCGTCGCGGTCGTCGCGGCCTTCGACCATCGCACCCTGAGCCGCCTGCGCGAGACCCGGGGCGACGACGCCTCCGTGATCACGGCGGGCGCCCTTCCAACCCGACGCCTTGCGAGCTGACATGACCAGACCCAACCCAGCCAAAGCGGGGGAGGCGGACCGGGAGGTCGTCCGCCTCGCCGAGATCTGCATCGAGGCGCACGCGCTGATCGAGCGGAGCGGCACCCCGGAGATGAAGCTCCTGGTCGAGGAACTGCTGTTCCGGATCGGGGTCACCCTCGCCGGTGGCCTGCGGCGCGCGCCGAACCTCTCCTGATGCGCACCGACCCCGCCCGACCGGGCCGCCCGTGGGGCGGCCCGGGGGGCGAGGCGCTTCGAAACCCGATGGTAACGGGCGTCGGGCAGGATCCTCCCCGCGTTAAGGGTAACCGCGGGTGCGTGGATGATGACGAAGGACCAGCTTGCCGCCGAGCTGAAGCGGATCGCGACGACGCAGATCAGCGACATCACCCGGGCGGTGAAGGAGGGCCAGAAGTCGATCGCGCTCAACGAGGTGCGGGACATGGCCCAGCGCCTGAACCTGCTCGCCGACGCGTTCGCGCCGAAGGCGGAGGCCCCTCCGAGGGCCGAAGCCCATCAGAAAGCCGCCCCGAGCCCCGAGGAGGCCGCCGCGGCGGCCTGACCGCCGCGCGCGCCCGCCCCCGAGAGCGCGGCGGCCCGGCATTTCGCCCCGGCCCCGGAGGCGGCTCGCGGCCGATGGCCCGGGCCCCTCGTTCCGCGCTCGCCCGACCAGGGAGAGTCCCGTCATGGATCGCGTCTTCTTCAACATCCGCCTCGACGAGGCCTTCCTGCCCGAGCGCACGGGCCAGTGCGTCGCCAGCCTCGACGAGGCCCGCGAGGTGGCCCGCACCATCGTGCGCCGCCTCGTGACCCACCACGGCGGCGAGCCGCGGCTCCTCAACGCCGCGATGGTGGTAACCGACGAGACCGGGGCGACCGTCCTCGAACTCTCGTTCTTCGAGGCGCTCTACGTGCCCGTCGAGGCGCCGGAGACCCCGGTCGTGCCCCTCGGCCGCGCCGTCTCGGTGCGCGCGCCGCGCCCCTCGACCCGCCTGCGGGCCCGCATCTCCGGGCTGGAGGCCCGCAGCCAGCGCCTCGTCCAGGCCCTTCTGCAGGCCCTCCTGCACGCCGGCCGCCGCAACCCCCTCGCCCGGGTCGTCCCGCGCCTGCCGGCCTGGATCCGGCTGCCGCGCGGCCGCTACGGGCTCGGCCTCGAAGCCTCGACCTGAGAGGCGCTCCCGGTCAGCCGAACAGGTCCACCGTCACGAAGCCCCGGGCCTCCAGGCGCTCGGCCAGCACCCGCCGGTGGCAGCGCTCCGGGTCGCGCTCGAAGCAGAGCAGGCAGGTCGGCGCCTCCCCGGCGAGGCGCGCGAGCGCGTCGAGGGCGAGGCCACCGTCGGCCGTGTCGAGCACCTCCTCGCAGTAGATCCGGCGCATCAGCGCGGCGTCGTGCGCGCGGGCGGCCTCCCGGCCGGCCTTCGGCGTGCCGAGGCTGCGCGCGTGGTCGTAGCCGAGGCCCGCGCCCTCCAGCCCCGCCCGCAGGGCGCCCTTCGAGAAGCCGCGCTTGCGCGAGTTCGCGACCGCCCGCACGTCGGCGAGTACCCCTACCCCCGCATCCTTCAGGGCGGCGATCAGGCGCTCCTGGTCGAGGCCTTCGTAGCCGATGGTAAACAGGGTCTTGCTCAAGGTCCTGGCTCCGAAACACGTGGAACGGCCGTGTCTTAGCGGCGGATCCGCAAGCGTCTCCGGAGCGCCGCGCCGGCCTATGTGGCGGGGCCGCAACGCGTTCCGGAATTCCGCCGCATTGCCGTCAAAGGTCTGTTAACCGCGCAGGGGTCATCGAATACCCCTGTACGGAGCGCATGGAAACGGACGGGCCGGGCATCGATGTCGCTGAGGAACGGGTTTGTCCAACGGCCGTCCGGCCCGCTGTCCAGCATCGTCCGCAGCGCGGCGGGGCTGAGGCGGGCCGCCGCCCGGGTCTCCGCCGGCGCGATCCTCGCCGGGCTCGCGGCCTGTGCCTCCAACAGCGACTTCTACCCCACCAAGGGCGACGCCAAGCCCCATCCGGGCGTGGCGCGGGCCAAGCAGCACCCGATCCAGGGCATCGACATCTCGAAGTGGCAGGGGCCCGTCGACTGGGCCTCGGTGCGCGGGGCCGGGACCCAGTTCGCCTTCATCAAGGCGACCGAGGGGGGCGACCACGTGGACGAGCGCTTCCGCGAGAACTGGGACGGGGCGGGGCGCGCCGGGGTGCCGCGCGGCGCCTACCACTTCGTGTTCTGGTGCCGGGCCCCCGAAGAGCAGATGGCCTGGTTCAAGCGGAACGTGCCGAACGACCCCACCGCCCTGCCCCCGGTCCTCGACGTCGAGTGGAACGGGCATTCCCAGACCTGCCCGAAGCGGCTGCCGAAGCCGCAGGCCCTCGCCATGATCCGCTCGATGCTCACCGAGATGGAGGCCTACACGGGCAAGCGGCCGATCATCTACACCGACATCACCTTCCACAAGGACGTCCTCGAGGGCGAGCTGCCGGACTACCCGCACTGGGTCCGCTCCACGGCGGCCGAGCCCGAGCAGCGCTTCGCCAACCGCCAGTGGATGCTGTGGCAGTTCACCTCGACGGGCCGGGTGCCCGGCGTGCGCGGCGACGTCGACCGCAACGCCTTCTACGGCACCCAGGCCGAGTGGGCCTCCTTCCTGGCCACCGACTGCGACCCCCGCGACCACCGCCGCCTCACCGCCCAGGGGCTCTGCACCGGGAAGTGACCCGGACGGGACCGGGAAATGGCCCGCAAGTGAATGGTAGAGCCGCCGGACGGGCCGGATTTCGTGCGCTCCGGGACGCAAAATCACCGTGATCTGTCTACTATCGGACAGACCAGAAGCTGAGCGTTGTTGTAGGAAGGGCTGGACGAACCCTATCTTGTACGCGGCATGTCGACGGCTCCCGAGTTCTTCCCGGACGGCAACCTTCTGCTGAAGGCACTTAGCGGCGCGGACCAGGCGCTCCTGGCGCCCCACCTCGAGCTCGCGGAGTTCCGCAAGGGCGAGACGCTGTTCCAGGCGGGCTCGGACGTCGCCTACATCTCCTTCCCGTGCGCGCAGACGGTGGTGACCCTCGTCATCGCGATGCAGGACGGGCGCAGCGCCGAGACGGCCACGATCGGCCACGAGGGGGCGGTCGGCGGCGTCGTGAGCAACGGCTGCCTGCCGGCCTCGACCCACGCGGTCGTCCAGATCGCCGGCCCGGTCCTGCGCATGGAGGCGGGGCGCCTGCAGGAGGCGCAGCTGCGCTCCGGGCACCTGCGCAACCTCTTCACCCGCTACTCGGACTGCCTGCTCGCGCAGGTGCTGCAGTCGGTGGCCTGCAACGCCCTGCACCCGATCGAGCAGCGCTGCCTGCGCTGGCTGATGACCCTCCAGGACCGCACCGGCCGGCCGGTCCTGCCCGTGACGCACGAGCTGCTCGCGGCGATGCTCGGGGTGCAGCGCACCTACCTGACCCGGATCCTGCGCATCCTCCAGCAGCAGGGCTTGATCGAGGTCGGGCGGGGGCGCATCACCATCGTCAACCGTGCCGAGATGGAGCGGGCCGCCTGCGAGTGCCACGGCACCGTCCGGCGCCACTTCGAGGCCGTGCTGGGCGCCGTCTACGCCCCGTCCGGCGAACTCGTCACCCTCGACCCGCCCCCCGAGCCGGAGGAGCGACGCGTGTCCAATCTCCTTCGGACCATCGCGGACGCGACGCGGTGACGGCGCCGGGCGCCGGCCCCGCCCCGAGACGCGCCTTGTCCCGCCCCCACGCCCTGCCCCGCCCCCGCGCCTGACCGCCGCCGATGCCGGACGCCCCCGCCAGCGACGCGATGGTCCGCCTCGGCGAGAGCGCGCTCCTGCTGCGCCTCGCCGTCGAGGGCAGCGGGATCGGCATCTGGGACCACGATCTCCTCGCCGGCCGGCTCGACTGGGACGCCGCCACCCGGGCCCTGTTCGGGGTCGGGCCGGACGCGTCCGTGACCTACGACGGCAGCTTCCTGACGGCCCTCCACCCGGAGGACCGCGACCGCGTCGACGCCGCGCTCCGTGCCTCCATCGACCCGGCGGGGCCGGGCGTGTTCGCGAGCGAGTACCGGGTGGTGCGGGCCGGCGGCGGCACGACCTGGATCGCGGCCCGGGGCCGGCTCGTGGTGGCGGGCGGGCGGGCCACCCGTCTCGTCGGGACCGTGCAGGACGTCACCGCCCGCAAGGAGGCGGAGCTCGCCCTCGAGGCGACGCGCGACCGCTACCGCCTCGTCACCCTCGCCACCAACGACGCGATCTGGGACTGGGACCTCGTCGCCGACGTGGTGCTCTGGAACGAGGCCCTGCGCACGACCTACGGCTGGGATCCCGAGGGGATCGAGCCGACGGGCGCGTGGCGGCTCGGGCGGATCCACCCGGACGACCGGGCGCGGGTGGAGGCCGACATCCGCGCGGTGATCGGCGGGACCGCCAGCGAGTGGAGCCACGAGTACCGCTTCGCCCGGGCCGACGGCCGCTACGCCGAGGTGCTCGACCGCGGCTACATGGTCCGGTCCCCCGACGGCGGGGCCCGCCGGATGATCGGCGCGATGCTCGACGTCACCGAGCGCAACCGGGCGGCCGCCGAGTTCCGGGCGATCTTCGAGGGCGCCAACATCGGCATCGTGCAGCTCGACCCCCAGACCCTCCGGGCCGAGCGGGTCAACCCCAAGCTCTGCGAGATCTGGGGCGCGCCGCCGGAGGCCATCGTCGGCCACTCCGTCGTGCGCTGGACGCCCGAGGAGGACGCGGGCGAGCGCGACGCCCTGCACCGCCGGCTCGCGGCCGGCGAGATCATGCAGGAGACCCTGGTCAAGCGCTACCGCCGCGCGGACGGCCGCATCATCCGGGCCCGGGTCAACCTGGTCTCGCAGGTGCTGGGGGACCGCATCCAGACCACCGCGATGATCGAGGACATCACCCGCACCGCCCTCGCCGACGAGCGCCGGCGCGCGCTGATCGCCCTGAGCGACGCCCTGCGCGACGGGCCGCGGGCGGCCGAGATCCTGCGCACCGCCGTCGCCGTCCTCGGGCGCGGGCTGCAGGCCGACGCGGCCGCCTACGGCACGCTCGACCCCGAGGCGGAGCGGATCGCGGTCGTCACGGGGTGGCCCGAGGCGGCCGGGGAGCGGTTGCCCGGCCTCTCCGCCATCCCCGAGACCCTGGCTCGGCTGCGCCGGGGCGAGGCCGTGGCGGCGGCCGACGTCGCGGAGCTGCCCGCGGATGCGCCGGCCTATGCGGCCCTCGGCCTGCGCGCCGTGCTCGCGGTGCCGCTGATGCGGCGCGGGCGCCTCGCGGGCGTGCTGTTCGCCCAGTGGCGGTCGCCGTACACCCTCGACCCGGCGGAAGTGGCCTTCGCCCGCGAGGTCGGGGAGCGGGCCTGGGGCGCGCTCGGGCGGCTCCACGCCGAGGACCAGCAGCGGCTCCTCAACCGCGAGCTGAGCCACCGGCTGAAGAACATCCTCGCGATGGTCCAGGCCATCGCCTCGCAGACGCTGCGCAACGCGTCCGGGCTCGACGCCGCCAAGGAGGCGCTGGCCGACCGCCTGATTGCGCTCGGCAAGGCGCACGACATCCTGCTCACGGGCGAGGGCGAGGGCGCCGACATCCGCAGCGTGATCACCGGGGCGCTCGCCATCCACGACGACCGGCAGCCCGAGCGCTTCAGGCTGGGCGGGCCCGACCTCCGGGTCGGCCCGCGGGCCGCCCTGTCGCTCGCCCTGATGGTGCACGAGCTCGCCACCAACGCGGTCAAGTACGGGGCCCTCTCGGTGCCGGCCGGGCGCGTCGGCCTGACCTGGACGGTTGCCGTGGACGGCGCCGACCCCGAGGTCCGGATGACCTGGGTCGAGGCGGGCGGGCCGCCGGTGCTGCCGCCGACCCGCAAGGGCTTCGGCTCGCGCCTGATCGAGCGCGGGCTCGCCGGGGCCATCGGGGGGCGGGTGGTCCTCGCCTACGAGCCTGGCGGCCTCGTCTGCCGGGTCGCCGCACCGCTCTCGGGGTTCCAGGCGGGTGATTGATACCCGTTCGGCATGGATCCCAGGATCCTCCGCGATCCCTGGAGGGCTCCTTCGAGGCCCCCTGGCGGGGGCACCTCAGGATGAGGTGGGTGGATGGGATCCGCCGGGTGATGGCTGCCTCCCATCCGCGCCCTCATCCTGAGGCGCGCAGCGAAGCGGAGCCTCGAAGGAGGGCTCCAGGAAGCGCGCGTCCGCTGGAGGGCTCCTTCGAGGCCCCCTGGCGGGGGCACCTCAGGATGAGGTGAGTGGGTGGGATCCGCCGGGTGCCGGCTGCCTCCCACCCGCGCCCTCATCCTGAGGTGCGCAGCGAAGCGGAGCCTCGAAGGAGCCCTCCAGGGATCGCCGAGGGTCCCGGCACTCACGAACGGGCTCTCAGCCCGCGCGCACGCTCGCCAGGAAGTGCCCCACCGTGCCGCGCAGGGCGCCGGCCTGGCGCGACAGGTCGCTCGCGGCCGCGAGCACCTGGGCCGAGCCCGAGCTCGCGGTGGACGCGGCCTCGCTGACGCCCGCGATGTGGCCCGACACGGCGCGGGTGCCGGCCGAGGTCTGGGCGGTGGTGCGGGCGATCTCGGTGGTCGCCGCGCCCTGCTCCTCCACCGCCGCGGCGATGTCGCCGCCGACCCGGGCGAGGCGCTGGATCACGGCCGTGATGCCCCCGATCGCCGCCACCGAGGCGTCCGTCGAGGCGGTGATCTCCGCGACCTTGGCGGCGATCTCGTCGGTGGCCCGCGCCGTCTGGCCCGCGAGGTTCTTCACCTCGGCGGCGACGACCGCGAAGCCCCGGCCCGCGTCGCCCGCGCGCGCCGCCTCGATGGTGGCGTTGAGCGCGAGCAGGTTCGTCTGCCCGGCGATGTCCGAGATCAGTCCGACGATCTGTCCGATGCTGCCGGCGGCCTGGGCGAGGCGCGCCACCTCGCCGGCCATGCCGGTGGCGTCGCGCTCCGCCGCCGCGGCGAGGTCCGCCGAGGCGGTGACCTGCGTGCCGATCTCGCGCACCGAGGCCGAGAGCTCCTCGGTGGCGGCCGCGACGGTGTCGGCCGAGAGCGCGGCCTCGTGCGAGGCGCTCGCCACCGCCTGGCTGAGGCTGGTGGTGTCGTCGGCCGCCGTGGCCATACCGCGGGCGGCGGCCTCGAGCTGGGCGGCGGCCGTCGAGACGGCCTCGACGATCCCGCCGACCTGGCCCTCGAAGCCGTCGGCGAGGCCGAGGGCGGCGGCGCGCTGGGCGGCCTGGGCCGCGGCGGCCATCTGCTCCTGCTCGGCGCGGATCCGGCGCCGCTCCGCCAGGCTGTCGCGGAACTCCACCGCCGCCCCGGCGATCGCGCGCACCTCGCGGGGGCCGCCCGCCGGGATCGCGACGTCCTCCGCCCCGCGCCCGATGGCGGTGAGCGCCCGCGACATCTGGATCAGGGGGCGGGCCACCGCCGTGCCGAGGGCGACCGCGAGGGCGGCCGAGGCGAGGAGGATCGCGAGCCCCGCGCCGGCCCAGGCCGCGAGGCTGCGGTCGGCGGCGGCGCGGACCTGCCCGGCGGCGGCCGCGAGCTCCGCGGTCAGGCCGTCCTCGACGCCCTTGAGGGCGTCGATGCGCTGGCTGGCGAGCTTGAACCAGAGGGGGGCGTCGTGCACGGGCAGGGCCGCGCCCGGCAGCGTGTCGAGGATCGCCCCGCGCTGGCGGGCGACCTCGCGGGCCGCCTCCCCGGCCTCGGCCGCCTCGAGGGCCGCGATCCCCGCGCCCTGCGCCCGGGCCCGGAACTGGCCCGCGAAGGTGGCCTGGCTCGCCGAGAGCGTCGCGAGGCGCTTCAGCCCGGCGAGGTCGAGGCTGCCCGCCGCGATGATCGCGGAGGCCGCCGCCCGCTCCTGACCGGCGAACTCCTTCAGCTCCAGGAAGGCCGCGTAGGTGGCCACCCGGTTGGCGATGCCCGCATCCGCCACCGCGGCGGCCATCTCGCGCACCGCGCCGAGGCCCTCCCCGATCAGGCCGGTGAAGAAGGCGGCCGCCTGGGGCGGGGCGAGGGCGAGGGCGTCGATCGCCCGCCGCTCGCCCGCCACCCGGCCGAGGCCGTCGGCGAGGGCGGCGACCCGGCGGGCGAGGCCGGACCCGAGGGCGGCGCTGCCGGGCCCGGTCACGGCCTCGGCGAGGCCGCGGGCGGCCGCGTCGGTGCGGGCGCGCTGCGCGTCGAGCTCCGCCCGGAACTGGGTGCCCTTCGAGCCGAGGAACAGGCTGGAGGCGCCGCGCTCGCGCTGGGCCTCGTGCACGAAGGCGCTGATGCGGGCGGCGAGCCCGACGCCCTGCTCCACCCGGGCCATGCCGTCGCGCTGCTCCCAGCGCTCGTGCACCGCCAAGGCCGCCACCGCCGCGAAGGCGAGGCAGGGGGCCAGCGCCACCGCGAGGATGCGCCCGCGCAGGGAGGCCAGGAAGCCTCCGGACAGGGAGCGACCCGAGACCGGACCACGCGACAGCAAACCACCCGACATGCGAACACCCGGCAAGGTACGAAACAGGGAAACAATGCTTTCGCGGAGCGGCCGCGAGCGTTAACGGGTGTGTATCCGTGCCGGTAAACACCCGGTTGAAAGTACAGGAATTGCTTAAGAAAAGGCGCCGTTGCTGCATATATGAGCAGCTGGATTGAACCGTTGGAGTTCTCCGGGCGGCGCAACGGGGGCGCCCTGTGACACGCCCCGCGTCATCCCGGGGCGCCGCGGCGGCGTTGATCCTGTACTCTTTTCGTTCTAAGCATGCCCGCGCGCGCCTCGCGCCGCCCTGGGATCGCTCCGCGCCCGGGCCCGCGAGCCGGCCCTGCGCCGCGTCCGCCTTGTCCGCGGGGCGCAAGCCTCCACATGGCGGTTGCATCGGCGCGCCGCGCCGTGCCGCCGTCAGGCCGAGACTGCCCCGAGAGAACCGCTGCCCCATGGCCAAAGCCCAAGCCGCCAAGCCTTCCCGCAGCGTCGAGCCTTCCCGCAGCGCCAAGCCTCCGCGTCGTTCCAAGGCATCGGGCGCGGAGATCGTGAGCGCGGCACCGGCGGCGGCGGAGGACGCGCGCGACGCCCGCATGGCGGCGCTGTTCGACGGCGCCCGGGACGAGCGGGTGATCGCGGTGCGGGGCGCCCGCGAGCACAACCTGAAGAACGTCGACCTGACGATCCCCAGGGACAAGCTCGTGGTGTTCACCGGGCTGTCCGGCTCCGGCAAGTCGTCGCTCGCCTTCGACACGATCTACGCGGAGGGGCAGCGCCGCTACGTCGAGTCGCTCTCGGCCTACGCGCGGCAGTTCCTGGAGATGATGTCCAAGCCCGACGTCGACCAGATCGACGGGCTCTCGCCGGCCATCTCCATCGAGCAGAAGACCACCTCGAAGAACCCCCGCTCGACGGTCGGCACCGTCACCGAGATCTACGACTACATGCGCCTCCTCTGGGCGCGGGTCGGCATCCCCTACTCGCCCGCCACGGGGCTCCCCATCGAGAGCCAGACCGTGAGCCAGATGGTCGACCGGGTGCTGGCGCTCCCCGAGAAGAGCCGCCTCTACCTGCTCGCCCCCGTGGTGCGCGGCCGCAAGGGCGAGTACCGCAAGGAGATCGCGGAGTTCCAGAAGAAGGGCTTCCAGCGCCTGCGCGTCGACGGGGAACTCTACCCGATCGACGACGTGCCCAAGCTCGACAAGAAGCTGAAGCACGACATCGACGTGGTGGTGGACCGCATCGTGGTGCGCCCCGACATCGGCTCGCGCCTCGCCGAGTCCTTCGAGACGGCCCTGGAGCTCGCCGACGGCATCGCGGTGATCGAGTTCGCCGACGCCCCCGAGGGCGGGGCGGTGCCCGAGCCCGTCACCTTCTCGTCGCGCTTCGCCTGCCCGGTCTCCGGCTTCACGATCCCCGAGATCGAGCCGCGGCTGTTCTCCTTCAACAACCCCTTCGGGGCCTGCCCGACCTGCGGGGGCATCGGCCACGAGATGCGGATCGACCCCGAGCTCGTCATCTCCGACGAGGCCTTGAGCCTGAAGCGCGGGGCGGTGGCGCCCTGGGCGAAGTCGACCTCCCCCTATTACGGGCAGACCCTCGACGCGCTCGCCAAGCACTACGGCTTCAAGACCACCGTCGCCTGGTCCGCCCTGCCCCAGGCCGCCCGCGCCGTGATCCTCTACGGCTCCGGCGCGCAGCCGGTGCGCTTCGAGTACGACGACGGCCTGCGGGCCTACGCGGTGAACAAGCCCTTCGAGGGCGTGATCCCGAACCTGGAGCGCCGCTACAAGGAGACGGAGAGCGACGCGAGCCGCGAGGAGATCGGCCGCTTCATGAGCGAGACGCCCTGCGGGGCCTGCGC
The DNA here is from genome assembly GCF_053346035.1 of Methylobacterium sp. A54F. Classification (NCBI taxonomy): domain Bacteria; kingdom Pseudomonadati; phylum Pseudomonadota; class Alphaproteobacteria; order Hyphomicrobiales; family Methylobacteriaceae; genus Methylobacterium; species Methylobacterium sp. A54F. The sequence goes on from NZ_JBKFBF010000010.1 coordinate 90,773, forward strand.
GGGCAAGCGGCTGAAGCCCGAGGCGCTCGCCGTGAAGGTCGCGATGCAGGACGTCGGCGAGGTCACGGCGCTGTCGGTGCGCGAGGCCCACCGCTGGTTCTCGGAGCTGCCGGGCAAGCTCACCGGCAAGCAGAACGAGATCGCGGTGCGCATCCTCAAGGAGATCCGCGACCGCCTCACCTTCCTGGTGGATGTCGGCCTCGAATACCTGACGCTCGCGCGCGGCTCCGGCTCGCTGTCGGGCGGCGAGAGCCAGCGCATCCGCCTCGCCTCGCAGATCGGCTCGGGGCTGACGGGCGTGCTCTACGTCCTCGACGAGCCCTCGATCGGCCTGCACCAGCGCGACAACGAGCGCCTGCTCGGCACCCTCAAGCGCCTGCGCGACCTCGGCAACTCGGTGATCGTGGTGGAGCACGACGAGGACGCGATCCTGCAGGCCGACTACGTGGTCGATGTCGGGCCGGGCGCAGGGATCCACGGCGGCGAGATCATCGCGCAGGGGACCCCCGCCGAGGTGCTGGCCAACCCCGCCTCGCTCACCGCGAAGTACCTCACCGGCGAGATGACGGTGCGCACCCCCACGGCCCGCCGCAAGGGCCGCAAGGGCAGCCTCAAGCTCGTCGGCGCCCGGGGCAACAACCTGAAGAACGTCTCCGTCGAGATCCCGCTCGGGACCTTCACGTGCATCACCGGCGTCTCGGGGGGCGGCAAGTCGACCCTCGTGATCGACACCCTCTACAAGGCGGTGGCCAAGAAGCTGAACGGCGCGCTGGAGCACCCCGCCCCCTACGAGCGCCTGGAGGGGCTGGAGAACCTCGACAAGGTCATCGACATCGACCAGTCGCCGATCGGCCGCACGCCGCGCTCGAACCCCGCCACCTACATCGGCGCCTTCACGCCGATCCGCGACTGGTTCGCTGGGCTGCCCGAGGCCAAGGCGCGGGGCTACCAGCCCGGCCGGTTCAGCTTCAACGTCAAGGGAGGTCGCTGCGAGGCCTGCTCGGGCGACGGCGTCATCAAGATCGAGATGCACTTCCTGCCCGACGTCTACGTCACCTGCGACGTCTGCAAGGGCAAGCGCTACGACCGCGAGACCCTGGAGGTGCGCTACCGCGCCAAGTCGATCGCCGACGTGCTCGACATGACGGTGGAGGAGGCCGCCGACCTGTTCAAGGCGGTGCCGGCGATCCGCGAGAAGATGGAGACGCTCGCCCGCGTCGGCCTGCACTACGTTCATGTCGGGCAGCAGGCCACCACCCTGTCGGGGGGCGAGGCGCAGCGCGTGAAGCTCTCGAAGGAGCTCGCCAAGCGCGCGACGGGGCGCACCCTCTACATCCTCGACGAGCCGACCACGGGCCTGCACTTCCACGACGTCGCCAAGCTCATGGAAGTGCTCCACGAACTCGTGGACCAGGGCAACACGGTGGTGGTGATCGAGCACAACCTCGAGGTGATCAAGACCGCCGACTGGGTGATCGACATGGGGCCCGAGGGCGGCGACGGCGGCGGCGTCGTGGTGGCCCAGGGCACGCCGGAGCAGATCGCGAAGTCGGCCGCGAGCCACACCGGCCGCTTCCTGCGCGACGTCCTGGCCCGCCGGCCCGCGACACCGCCCTCCGGTCGCCGCGCCGCCGCCGAGTAGCGGCCCGGCCGGGCCGCCGATTCGACCCCCGGCCGTCCGATTCGAACCGCCCCGGGCCGCCGGCCGGGGTCGCGGGCGGGCCCCGGGCGGCCCTCCGGAGGCCCCGCCGCGGGCCCCCGTCCCCCGGCCCGGTTGCGTCGCGCTGCGGCGCCCTTGCGCATTGCGCCCCACCCGCTTGCGCATCCGTCCCGTCTCCAAGCTCGGCCGCAAGAGCTTGAGCATTCGGTGCTATTTTGCCGGAAGCCGGTCCGGAAGGGCTCCGGGCGGGGTTCCAGACTAGGTCTAAAGTCCTTCTCGGCACCGCGGCAAAAATGCGGCTTTTGCGCAACGGTGGGTTTGGATCTGCCGAGATGCGAGGCATTCCACTGTCATTCGGGGGCGGCCTGTAGAATAGTCAGCCTCGTTGAGACTTGGGGTGGGGCCGTAAGGGGGCGCTTGGCATGGAGAGCACGGGGGCCGAAAGCAACGGCGGACCGGCAATCATGTGCCAAGGCTACGGGGCGGACGCCTGAATCCTTGGGAAGGAACGATAATATGATGAAGAACTGGCTGGCGGCCGGAGCCTTTGCGCTCACGGCCAGCGCGGTGGCGACTCCCGCCCTCGCGCAGTCGACGACGGTGCCCGGTGAGCAGGTCGGCCTTGCGACCGGCGCTCCGCTCCCCGAGGGCATCTATGCCCTGAACACCTTCACCTACCGCCGCACCGACCAGCCGTTCTCTGCCGACACGGCCGTGAACATCCCGGTCCTGGTGTGGTCGACCCCGCTGGTTCCGCTCGGCGGCCGCATCGAGCTGCTCGTTGCGCCCCCGACCGTGTTCGCCTTCACCCGCAACCGGGCCGGCGTTCCGAACCGCGACGTCTCGATCAACGTCGGCACCTTCGTCGGCGGCATCTGGGCGTTCGACCTCGGCGGCAACTTCGGCGCCAGCCTTCTGGGCGGTGCCTACCTGAACGACCTGAACGGCGACCGCGGCTCGCTCTGCACCCCCGGTGCGCTCACCGCCGGCTGCACCCCGCTCCTGCCGCAGCTCTCCTCCAACACCTACCGCTTCGGTGTTGCGGGCAGCTACACCGGCGAGGGCTGGAACATCACCGCCAACCTGACCGCCAACCTCTACGACTCGCCCGGCCGCTTCCCCGGCCAGGTCGGCGCCTTCCTCGGCCCGATCCGCCTCTCGGACGCCCTGAACATCGACCTCACCGCGACGAAGAAGTTCGGCAAGTTCGAGATCGGCGCCGTCGGCTACGGCACCTACAACTTCGACATCAGCCAGTTCTCGGCTGCTGCCGGCAACCGCGGCCGGTTCGCCCTCGGCGGCCTGCTCGGCTACGACTTCGGGCCCTTCACGGCTCAGATCTACGTCGCCCGCGACGTCGTGACCGGCGCCCGCTACACGGACGCCCTCGGCCGGACCCGCGACAACTACTCGACGGACGGCTGGTTCCGCATCATCGCGCCGCTCTACACCGTTGCCGCCGCTCCGGCGCCGGTCCCGGCTCCGCTCATGCGCAAGTACTGAGATCCGATCGGCCGCGGCTCGCCGCGGCCGGTTCGATCGAACGACGAGCCGTCCGACCTCAGGGTCGGGCGGCTTTCGTCGTTCTCGGGGACGCGAACCCCCCGGGACGATCGCCTGAAACCTTTCCGCTCCGGGCCCCGTAAGGGCCGGCGTCGCTCCGAACAACCGGAGCTCAGGGAAGGAAAAGACGCATGTTGCATTCGCTCAGGCGCCGCCCGCCGGCGAGCCGGATCGCGGCCGCCGCCCTCGCGCTCGCGCTGGGCGCGGCGCTGCCCGCGGCGGCGCTCGCCAAGAACCCGATGGTCGGCGGCGCGCCCATGTACGCCTCGAAGACCATCGTCGAGAACGCGGTGAACTCGAAGGACCACACGACGCTCGTCGCCGCCGTGAAGGCCGCGGGCCTCGTGGACACCCTGAGCGGCCCCGGCCCCTTCACGGTGTTCGCCCCCACGAACGCCGCCTTCGCCAAGCTGCCGCCCGGCACGGTCGAGACCCTGGTCCAGCCCGCCAACAAGGCGACGCTCACGGCGATCCTGACCTACCACGTGGTTCCGGGCACCCTCACGGCCCAGGATCTCGCCCGCATGGTCAAGCAGGGCGGCGGCGAGGCGCAGCTCAAGACGGTGCAGGGCGAGCCCCTCGTGGTGCAGACCCGGGGCAAGAAGGTCTACGTGACCGATGCCAAGGGCAACACCGCCACGGTGACCATCGCCAACGTGATGCAGTCGAACGGCGTGATCCACGTGATCAACGGCGTCCTGCAGCCCTGATCGGGGCCAGGTCCCGCACGGACGGGAGCCCCGGCCTTCAGCGGCCGGGGCTCCCGCGCTTCGGGGCTCACTCGCGGATCAACTTGCCCGTGTAGAGGACCGGCCCGGTCGGCTGGCCGGTGGGCGATCCGCCCGGCGGCTCGGAGGAGACCGCGAGCACGCCGGAGGCGTCGGCGCCCGGCACGGCGACCCGCCCGGGCGCGGCGCCGACGAGGCCGAGGGAGCGCGGCGCCGCGCCGGCGGCGACGTACCAGAGTTCGAGGCTGCGCCCCGCGGGGGCCGCGGCCTCCACCGGGCGCACCTGCGCGGTGCCGGTCGCGGTGTCGACGCTGACGATCAGCGCCGGCTGCGCGCCCCCGCTCTGCACCACGGCGATGTAGCGCCCCGCCGGCTGCGGCCGCAGCAGGCCGGCGCCGACCGCGAGGGCGAGCCCGGCGGCCAGGAGGCCGCCGGCCGCCGCCGCGCCCCGCCAGAACCGGAGCTTGCGGGTGAGGGCGCCGACGCGGTCGTCGTCGTTCGCCGCGACTGCCCCCGGCAGGGCCGCGGCGATCCGGGCCCAGACGCGGGCGTCCGGGCGCACCTCCGGCGCGGCGGCGTCGAGGGGCGCGAGCCGGCTCTCCCAGGCCCGGGCCGCGGCCTCGGCGGCGGGGTCGATGCTGCGCTCGATCGCGAAGGCGGCGCGCTCGGCGGGCGGCAGGGTGCCGAGCACGTACTCGGCGGCGCGCAGGTCGCGGTCCGCGTCGCCGCCCTCGGGTCCGGCGCTCACGGCGCGCCCCCCATGCAGGCCTTCAGGCTGCCGAGCGCCCGGTGCAGCCAGGTCTTGATGGTGTTGACCGGCCGCCCGTAGCGCCGCGCCAGGTCCTCGCGGGAATAGCCCTCGCAATAGGCGAGCACGACGCAGTCGCGGTGCGTCGGGTCGAGGCCCGCCAGGCAGGCGAGCAGCGCGTCCCGACCGAGGATCGCGCCCTCCGGGTCGGCCGGGTCGGCGAGCCGCTCGAGCCAGTCCTCGCCATCCTCGTGCACCGGACCCTGTACCTCGCTCCTGCGCCGGATCGAATCGATCGCCCGGTTGCGCGCGATGGCGCACAGCCAGCTGAGCGGCCGCCCGGCCTCCGCCGCGTAGGACCCGGCCGCCTGCCAGACCCGCAGGTAGACCTCCTGCAGCACGTCCTCGGCGGCGTTCCTGTCCCGCTGGATACGCAGGATGACCCCGTAAAGTTTCGGGCTGGTGAGATCGTAGAGCGCGCGCAGCGCCCGCGCGTCGCCGGCAGCGACCGCCCCGAGGAGCCGGACCAGGGCCGCGTCGTCACGCACGGGGCCGCACCTCGTCTCGGCCGGTCAGGTGACGGGGCATCGGGGGGAAGGCTCGGCGTCGCGGTCGGGTGCGGCACGTTAGGGCATCGGGCCGCCCGCTGTCATACGAAATCCGAGCGGAGTCCGACGCCGTCGGAGCAGGCCGGCGGGGCTGGTGCGCCCCTTGCTCCGCCCTGCGCGCTCCGAGCGCACGCCCCCCGTGCGGCGGCGGGTTCCGCCGCCGCCCCCGGAGACCTATCTCTCGGTACGGCGGTTCGAGTGAGAGGGACGACGCAGCATGGCCTCGCAGGGCGATTGGAAGATTCCCGCCGCCGTTCAGCCGAAGCCCGGGGAGCACGGCTACGACCTCGACCGGGCGCTCAGCGCGGTCGTCGCCCTCTCCACCCGCGTGCCCGCCGAGGCCTTCACGGCCGAGACGCTCGGCACCGAGCGCGCCGGCAACGGCGTGGTGATCCGGGAGGACGGCCTCGTCCTCACCATCGGCTACCTCGTCACCGAGGCCGACACCGTCTGGCTCACCACCCATGACGGGCGCTCCGTGCCCGGGCACGTCGTCGGCTACGATGCGGCCACGGGCTTCGGCCTCGTCCAGGCGCTGGGGCGCCTCGGCCTTCCGGCCCTGCGCCTCGGCCGCTCCGGGACACTCAAGGTCGGCGACCGGGCGGTGGTGGCGGGCGCGGGCGGGCGCGGGCACAGCGTCTCGGTGCAGCTCGTCGCGCGCCAAGAATTCGCGGGCTACTGGGAGTACGTCCTCGACGAGGCCCTGTTCACGGCCCCCTCGCATCCCCACTGGGGCGGCACCGCCCTGATCGGGCCGGAGGGCGACCTCCTCGGCATCGGCTCGCTGCAGCTGCAGCAGGGCGGCTCGGGCGCCTCGCGGACCATCAACATGGTGGTGCCGATCGACCTCCTGCCTCCGATCCTCGACGACCTGACCGCCCGGGGGCGGCCGAACCGCCCGGCCCGGCCCTGGCTCGGCCTCTACGCCTCCGAGGGCGACGAGGGCATCGTGGTGATGGGGCTCGCCGACGAGGGGCCGGCCGAGACCGCCGGCCTCCAGGCCGGGGACGTGATCGAGGCGGTGGCGGGCGAGCCGGTCGGCGACCTCGCCGACTTCTTCCGCAGCGTCTGGGCGCTCGGCGAGGCGGGGGTGCGCGTCCCCCTCACCCTGCGCCGCGCCGGCCGCAGCGTGAAGCTCACCCTCGTCTCCGGCGACCGCGACCGCTTCCTGATGAGCCCGCCGCTGCACTGAGGTCGGCGCCGGCCCCTTCGCCGATCCCCCCTGCCGGCTTCGCCACGATCCTGCCACCCTGCCGCCGCAACCCTGAGGGGTGGACAACGCGGCCATCAGCCAAGGTTCAGCCGGCGGGCCGCACAACTGGGTCACCCGTCGCGCCGGTCCGGGCGGACGGGCCCGATGTCGCATCGTCGTCGCTCCCGCCCGCGGGAGGACGCGCAGGAGGTCACATCATGATGCACGTGAAGGTGCTCGGGATGGCGGCGGTTCTCGCCGGAGGTCTCGGGCTCGCGACGGCCGCCCAGGCCGCACCCCTCAGCCCCGCGCCCCTCGGCGCCCCCGCCCCGATCGAGCGGGTCGCGGGCGGCTGCGGCCCCGGCTTCCACCCCAACCCCTGGGGCGTCTGCCGGCCGAACTGGGGCGGTCCCCGCCCCTACTGGCGCCGCCCCGCCTATTACGGCGGCTACGGCTACTATCGGCCCCGCCCCGTCTACCGGCCCTACGGCTTCTACGGTCCGCGGCCCTTCTATTGAGCGGCGGGCGGCGGGCGCGTTGATCGCGTCCGCCGCGGGGTTTATCCCGGCCGGATGAGCGCACCAGACCCCATCCACATCATCGGCGGCGGGCTTGCGGGATCCGAGGCCGCCTGGCAGCTCGCCGAGCGCGGCCACGCCGTGGTGCTCCACGAGATGCGCCCCGTCCGCGCCACCGAGGCGCACCGCACCGACGGGCTCGCCGAGCTCGTCTGCTCGAACTCCTTCCGCTCCGACGACCCGCACGGCAACGCCGTGGGCCTGCTCCACCAGGAGATGCGGACCCTCGGCTCCCTCATCCTGCGTGCGGCCGACGCCCACCAGGTGCCGGCGGGGGGCGCCCTCGCGGTCGACCGGGACGGCTTCTCGCAGACCGTCACGGCGGCGCTCGCCGCCCATCCGCGGATCACCCTCGTGCGCGAGGCGGTCGACGGCCTGCCGCCGGCGGCCTGGGGGCGGGTGATCGTGGCGACCGGCCCGCTGACCGCGCCGGGCCTCGCCGAGGCGATCCGCGGGCTCACGGGCGCCGAGTCGCTGGCCTTCTTCGACGCCATCGCGCCGATCGTCCACCGCGACTCGATCGACATGGGGCGCGCGTGGTTCCAGTCCCGCTACGACAAGGCGGGGCCCGGCGGCACGGGGGCCGACTACATCAACTGCCCCCTCGACCGGGCGCAGTACGACGCCTTCGTGGCGGCCCTCGTCGCGGGCGAGAAGACCCGCTTCAAGGAGTGGGAGGCCTCCACCCCCTACTTCGACGGCTGCCTGCCCATCGAGGTGATGGCCGAGCGCGGGCCCGAGACGCTGCGCCACGGGCCCATGAAGCCCGTGGGCCTCACGAACCCGCACGACCCGACCGTGAAGGCCTGCGCCATCGTGCAGCTGCGCCAGGACAACGCGCTCGGCACCCTCTACAACATGGTCGGATTCCAGACGAAGCTGACCTACGCCGAGCAGGTGCGGGTCTTCCGGACGATTCCCGGCCTCGAGGGCGCCGAGTTCGCCCGGCTCGGCGGCCTGCACCGCAACACCTACCTCGACTCCCCGCGCCTCCTCGATGCCACGCTCCGCCTGCGGGCGGAGCCGCGCCTGCGCTTCGCCGGCCAGATCACCGGCTGCGAGGGCTACGTGGAGAGCGCCGCCGTGGGGCTGATGGCCGGCCGCTTCTCGGCCGCCGAGGCCGAGGGCCGGGACCTGCCGCCCCTGCCCCAGACGACGGCCCTCGGCGCGCTGATCGCCCACATCACCGGCGGCCACATCGCCGCCGAGGACGAGGGCGCGCCGCGCTCCTTCCAGCCCATGAACGTGAATTTCGGGCTGTTCCCGCCGCTGGCCCAGGCACCCCGCAACGAGACCGGCCGGCGCTTGCGCGGCCCCGAGAAGGCGGCCCTGAAGAAGCGGGCGATGACCGACCGCGCCCGCGCCGACCTCGCCGCCTGGATCGCGGCGGCCGAGGGGACGGGGCGGGCCGCCGCCGAGTAGCGGGAGCGGGCTGAGCGTCGGGGGCGTGCCCGCCCCGTCCCCTCGGCCTCAACCCTCACGGGCCCCAGCCGCGGTGCGCGCGGCCGTTGCACGAAGCGTCCGCCGCTCCTCGGGCGTGAACAGGCTGCGGCGGCCGATCTCCGAGACGGCGGCCCAGCCGCACAGGACGGACAGGCTGAGGATCAGCAGAGGGATGGCCGCCCGCTCGGCCCAGATGACGGCCAGCATGCTCAGACACGCTGCCAGGAGGCCGGAGGCGCATTCGTAGACGACGCCGAGCTGGAACAGGCTCAGCCGCCGCGGGCGCAGGCAGGCTACGAGGCAGCCGAGAGCAGCGGTGTCGAAGGTGGCGAAGCACCACGCAGAGGCGATGTCCAGGCTGCCGAAGCCGGCGAACGCCGCGGTGAGAAGGCCCGCGAGAAGCAGGCCGACGGCCACGCACCGCATCCGATCGCCGGCTCCGTCATCGTGATCGGCCATGGTCGCTCCTCCCGTCCTGCATCGGAATACGCGCGATGTCGCCGTCCCGAACCCGTCCCGGCTTCCGGCGTACCGTGGGTCAGTCGCGTGACTGCCGGGCATTGTCGGGTGGGAAGCGCCGGTCGTGCGCGAGCGAGGCCAGCTTCAGGGCTGCGAGGCCGCCCGCGACCAGGACAACGGCCAAGGTGGCGATTTGGTACGATAGGGACATGGCCGCCGCTCGTCGCTTCGGTTGCGGCATCGCGCAGCCCGTGTACGAAATGTAGGGCTAAGCCGACGAGAAATAAAAGCCACAGCCCGTACTTTGATTCAAAGCTCTGATCTTTGAGGATCAGATTGAAGATGATTGTACTACAGGTTGCAACAATCAGGAAAATCGGGACGCCTGCGTGCGGCTCGGGATGCTCATTGAATGACCTGCGCGCGAGCCTGAGCTGATCATGACCTGTCACGCGCGATCCGTTGCTGCCTACAGCGAAATCACCTACGGCGCGATCGAGCCGCGGCATGTCGAGCAGGCCTCCGGTCCGGCAGCCTACGGCCCCGCGCTGCCCGAGCGCAGCGCCAGCACCCTCCGCCCCGGCCGGTGGCCGTCGTCGCCGGTGTCGTGGAAGCCGAGCTTGTGCAGGAGGCCCCAGGAGGCGACGTTGCCGGGGCGGCACTCGGCCACGATGGTGCGGGCGGGGAAGCGCCGGGCGAGCTGGGCGAGGATCGCCGCGACCGCCTCCTTGGCGAAGCCGCGGCCCCGGGCGGCGCCGCCGATCCAGTAGCCGATCTCGATGGCGCCGGCCCCGCGCAGGTGGGTGCCGACGACGCCGACCAGCGGCCGCTCCGGCGCCTCCCGGCTCCAGGCGCCGAGGAAGCGGTCCTGGCCGCGCCGCGCGCTGCGGATCAGGTCCTCGGCGTCCCGCAGCGTGAAGGGCGCGGGCAGGAAATCTACGGCGCCCGTGATGGCCGGGTCGTCGGTCAGGCGGCGCAGGGGCTCGGCGTCGGCGGGCCCAAGGGCCGCGATGTGCAGGCGCTCCGTGTCGAGGCCGGGCAGGTCGGCGAGGCTGTCCCGGCGGGCGTGGTGGAAGAGCATCCCCGGAAGGTGGGGCGCCCGCGCCGCCCCGGAAAGGCACGTCGGCGAGCCCCCGCCTAATCCGTCGCGGGACACGAAAAACCCGCCCCGGCCGGGGCCGGAGCGGGTTCCCCCGGACGTGTCCGGGCCTGCGGTCGCGGTGTCCGGTCAGGGGGCGGCCGGGTGGATCACCATGGCGCTGAACGGGTGCACGTAGGCCTGCAGCATCACGAGGCAGCCGACGAGGGCGGCCAGCACGATGGAGTGCCAGAACACGAAGCGCAGGATCTTGCCCTCCTGGCCGAAGTAGCCCGTGGCGGTCGAGGCCACGACGATCGACTGGGCGTCGATCATCTTGCCCATCACGCCGCCCGAGGAGTTCGCCGAGGCCATCAGGATGCCGGACAGGCCGAGCTGCTCCGAGGTGATCTTCTGCAGGCCGCCGAAGAGCACGTTCGAGGCGGTGTCGGAGCCCGTGAGCGCCACGCCGAGCCAGCCGAGCAGCGTCCCGAAGAACGGGTAGAGGATGCCGGTGCCCGCGAAGGCGAGGCCGAGGGTGGCGTCGACGCCCGCGTAGCGGGTGAGCACGCCGAGCGCCAGCATCGCCGCGATGGTGATGAGCGAGTAGCGCAGCACCCAGATCGTCTCGAAATACGCCGTGACGAGGCGCACCGGCGAGAACCGCATGATCAGGCCGGAGATGATCGCGGCGATGAGCACGCCCGTGCCCGTGTAGGACATGTAGGTGAACAGGAAGACGGCGGCCTCGGCCTTCGGCTTCGCCTCCACCGGCGGCACCTTCATGATCATGTTGTGCAGGCCCGGCACCTCGTACTTCCAGGTGAAGAGCGGGTTCACGATGCCCTTGAACCAGCCGGTGCCCCAGATCGCCACGACCACCGAGAGGATGATCCACGGCACCCAGGCCATCAGGATCTCCTGCGAGGAGGCGGTGCGGCCCCCGACATGCACCTTCGGCATGTCGCCGGGCACGCCGGCGCCGAGGGGGGCCGGCCGCGGCTCGCCGTAGCCGATCGAGGGGTCGTTGCCGCGCAGGGCCGGCGAGGACCAGATCTCGGCCGGCTGCCAGACCTTCAGGAACAGCACCAGGGCGGCCATCGAGACGAGCGAGGCGCCGATGTCGACGATCCAGGGGTTCACGTAGTTCGAGATCAGGAACTGCGCGGCCGCGAACGAGGCGCCGCAGACCAGGATCGGCGGCCAGACCCGGACCATGCCGCGGAAGCCCGCGAACACCCAGATCAGCCAGAACGGCACCAGCAGGGAGAAGAACGGCAGCTGCCGGCCGATCATCGCGCCGAGGATGTAGGGGTCGTAGCCCGTCACCGAGGCGAGGCCCTGGATCGGCGCGCCGAGGGCGCCGTAGGCCACCGGGGCGGTGTTGGCGATGAGCGAGAGCCCCGAGGCCGCGAGCGGCGAGAAGCCGAGCCCGATCAGGATCGCGCCCGTGACCGCCACCGGGGTGCCGAAGCCGCCCGCGCCCTCGAAGAAGGCCCCGAACGCGAAGGCCACGAGGAGGAGCTGGATGCGCCGGTCCTGCGTGATGCCCGCCACCGATTGCTGGAGGGTCGCGAACCAGCCCTTCTCCACCGTGAGGCGGTAGAGGAAGATGACGTTCAGGATGATCCAGCCGATGGGAAAGAAGCCCGTCACCATGCCGAGCAGCGAGGCGCGGGTGGCCAGGCCCGCCGGCATGCCGAACAGGAACACGGCGACCAGGAAGGCGAGGATGAGGGACAGCACGGCCGCGATGTGCGCCTGCACCTTGCCGCTCGCGATCATGCCGAGGAGCGCGATGACCGGCAGCGAGGCCGCCAGCGTCGAGAGCCATTGGTTCCCGAAGGGGTCGTAGACTTGGTTCCAGGTTTCCACGGGCGTCGCGCTCCTCCGGGGCCCGATTCCAGTCGGGCATTGCCGGCTTGCTAGCAGAGCGCCGAAGCCGGCTCAACGCCCGAAAATAATGTGTTCATCGACAGTTGCAGGGAAGCCGCTGCGGCCCCGCCCAGGTTGGGGGATGAACCTCGTGCGCAGTCGCGGTGAGGCTTCGTTGACGCAGAACCGCCCCGGCCCGGCGCGCCCGCGATGGGATTCACGACCCCTTAAGTCAGGTCTGTGTTCCTAGGACCGGACAGGCGGGGACGAACGATGACGAGCGGCGGGCGCAGGGGAAGCTGGGGCGAGGGCGAGTTCTACGAGGCCCTCTGCCTCCTGATGACGGGCGCCTGCTTCTGGATCATCGGCGTGCAGTTCGGCGCGTTCGAGGCCCTCAACAGCTTCATCCTCGCCTACGACCTGTCGGACCAGTTCATGCTCGCCTGCCTGATGGGTCTCGGGATGTTCGCGGTCAGCATCCGCAAGTCGATCCGGCTGCGGGAGGCGATGCGGGAGCGTGACGCCACGGCGGCCCGCGCCGAGTCGATCGCCCGCCACGACGTGCTCACGGGGCTGGCCAACCGCCGCCTGTTCCTGGAGGCCGTGGAGGCGCGCCGGGACGGCCCGGGGCCGGGCTTCGCGGTGCTCCTCGTCGACCTCGACCGGTTCAAGCCCGTCAACGACATCTACGGGCACGCGGCCGGCAACGCCGTGCTCTGCGCGGTGGCCGAGCGCCTGCGCGGCCTGCTGCCCCCCTCCGGCCTCGCGGCTCGCCTCGGCGGCGACGAGTTCGCCCTGCTGGTGCCCCTCGACGGCGGCAGCGACGGCCTCGCGCGCCTCGCCCAGGCGGCGATCGCCGGCATCGCCGCCCCCGTGCTGTGGGACGGGAACGAGCTGAAGGTCGGCGCCACCATCGGCATCGCCCCGATCGGCGGGGAGGATGCCGAGGCGGCGCTGCACGCCGCGGACCTCGCCATGTACCAGGGCAAGAAGGACGGGCGCGGCACCTTCCGGGTCTTCCAGAGCGCCATGGACCTGGAGCTGAAGGCCCGCGCGCAGCTCGAGAGCGAGCTGCGCGCCGCCATCGAGGGCGGGCAGATCGAGCCCTATTACCAGCCCGTGGTGTCCCTGCCCGGCCGCGAGCTGATCGGCGTCGAGGTGCTGGCGCGCTGGCGCCACCCGGGCCGGGGGCTCCTCGCCCCGAGCCACTTCATCGCCATCGCGGAGGAGACCGGCCTCATCGCCGACCTCAGCTACCGGCTGCTGCGCCAGGCCTGCCTCGACGCCCGCGACTGGCCGGCTCACCTGCAGATCGCGGTCAACATCTCGCCCCAGCAGTTCCAGGACCAGTGGCTCTGCGAGCGGATCCTCGGCATCCTCACCGAGACCGGCACGCCCCCGAGCCGCCTCGAGGTCGAGATCACCGAAACCGCCCTCGTGCAGGACCTCGAGGCCGCCCGCACGATCCTGACCTCCCTGCAGAACCTCGGCGTGCGCATCGCCCTCGACGATTTCGGGACGGGCTATTCGAGCCTCTACCACCTGCGCGAACTGAAGTTCGACAAGCTGAAGATCGACCGCAGCTACGTCGACACCATCACGATGAGCGACGAGCGGGCGAAGCTCGTGGACGCCATCATCAAGCTCAGCGCGAGCCTCGGCCTCGTCACCACCGCCGAGGGCATCGAGACGGATGCCAGCCTTGACTGGCTCGCCGGCCAGGGCTGCGACTTCGGCCAGGGCTATCTGTTCGGCGCGCCGATGCCGAAGGGCGCGATCGACGGCCTCGTGACGCGGCCCGCCGCCGAGGCGCTCCCCGCGGAGCTGCCCGCCGAGGCGCCGCGCCGGGTGGCGTGAGGCGATCGGGTCCTACGCTCAGCGGATCCGGCGCGCGGCCCGCCACAGGCGCCAGAGGCGGCGCCAGCGCGCGACCGAGACCGGCGTGTTGAGGGGGTCGTAGGCGGCCCCCTCCATGGCGTCGAGATAGCCCTCCGTGAGGGCCATAGGCAGGAAGGCGGGCTGCGCCGCGGGGCTGATCGTGGCCCGCGCGGCCGCGTAGGCCGCGAGGTGGCGCCGGGCCAGCGCCCGCAGGTCCGCCGTCGCGCCGCGCAGGCCGGGGCCGCCGCGGCCCGTGACGATGTCCTCGCGGGTGACCCCGTGCGCGCGCAGTGTGTCGGCGGGCAGGTAGACCTGGCCGGCGCGGGCGTGCCAGGGCAGGGACCGCAGGAGGCCGGTGATGCCGTAGGCGACGCCTGCATGGCCCGCCGCGGCGGCGCCCCCGGGCTCGGCCCCGTCGCCGAGGACGAGGCTCGCCAGCCGGAACAGGCTGGAGGCGGTCTCCCCGCAATAGCCTTCGAGGTCGTTCACCCGGGGCATCGGGTCGTCGTAGAGGTCGAACACCCGGGCGTCGATCAGGTCCACGAAGGGCTGCCGGCCGAGGCGGCGGCGCACGATGGCGTCCTCCAGCGCCGCCGCCACGGGGTTCGCGCGCACGTCGCCCCGCGCCTCCCCCTGGAGCGCGTCGCGCCACCATTGCAGGCGGATCTCGCCGGCCATGGGGTTCTGGGCGGCCTCGCGCACGCGGGCCACCGTGAGGCTGAACGCGTAGAGGGCGAAGAGGTGCGGGCGCGCCCCGGCCGGGGCGAACAGGGTCGCGAAGTAGCGGTCCGGGTCCCCCTCCCGCACCAGCGCCTCGCAATGCGCGAACGCGAAGGCGAGCCCGTCGCCCGCACCCGTGCTGGTCTCGGTCTCTGTCACGCGACGGCGATCAGGGCGGCCGCGACCTTGCGGTTCTCCGCCATCAGGATGTTGTAGGTGCGCGCCGCGGCGCCGGTCTGCATCACGTCGAGCCCGATGCCCGCCTCCTTGAGCCAGGCCCGCAGCGCCGCGGGCAGCGGCACGATGTCGAGGCCGGTGCCGACGAGGAGCAGGTCGATCCCCTCCGCCTCGGCCCGCACCGGGCGCAGGGCGTTCCGGTCGATGGCGCCCGCCCCCGCCACGGGCCAGGCCCGGACGCCGGAGGGCAGGACCAGGATCGAGCCGCGATGCGACATCTCCGCGAAGCGGAAGCCGCCGTCGCCGTAGGCGTCGATCAGGTGGCGCCCCGGCACGAAGCCCGCCGGCTGAGCGTCCGCGGGAGGCTCGGGATCGGCCATCCGCCCTCGCCTACTCGGCCGCCTGCGGCAGGCCGGCCCGGGCCCCGCTCTTCACGCCCGAGAGCATCAGGCCGAGGTAGATCAGCACCGGCGTCGAGATGAAGATCGCCGAGTAGGTGCAGATCACGACGCCGCAGAGCATGACGACCGCGAAGCCCTTGATGGCCTCGCCCCCGAACAGCACCAGCGCGAGCAGCGACAGGCCGGTGGAGATCGAGGTCATCACCGTGCGCGACATGGTGGAGTTGATCGACAGGTTGAGGAGCTCGACCGTGGGGATGGTCTTGTAGCGGCGCATCAGCTCGCGGGTCCGGTCGAACACCACCACGGTCTCGTTGAGCGAGTAGCCGACGATGGTCAGGATCGCGGCGATCGAGGTCATGTTGAACTCGATCCGGGTGAGGATGAAGATGCCCACCGTGAGCACGATGTCGTGCAGGGTGCCCACGATGGCCCCCAGCGCCAGCTCCCGCTCGAACCGGAACCACAGGTAGAGCAGGACGGCCACGACCGAGAGCACCACGCCGAGGGTGCCCGACTGCACGAGCTCGCCCGAGACGCGGGGGCCCACCGTCTCGGTGCGGCGGAAGTCGTAGTCGGCGTCGAAGGCCGCGTGCGCCTTCTGCATCACCGCCGTCTGACCCTGCTCGCCGGCCTGCAGCGGCAGGCGCACCAGGACCGTGCCCTGGTTGCCGAGCTCCTGCACCTCCGGCTCGCCGAAGCCGAAGCCGGCGGCCGTGTGGCGGATCGCGGCGACGTCGGCGGTGCCGGACTTCGCCTGCAGCTCCACCAGGGTGCCGCCCTTGAAGTCGATGCCGAAGTTCAGCCCGATCGTCAGGAACAGCACCACGGTCGCGACCGACATCGCCGCCGACAGCGGGAAGCTGAAGCGCCGGTAGCGCATGAAGTCGAAGTGCGACTCGTCGGGCCAGAGGCGGAGCAGGCGCATGGTCGGTCTCGCTTCGGGAGCTTCTTCGAAGGGTCTCCCTGGATTCAAAGGGTCAGAACGGCAGGGCCTTGGGCCGGAAGCTCTTGTACCACACCGCGATCATCATCCGGGTCAGCGTCACGGCCGTGATGACGGTCGTGAGGATGCCGAGGATGAACACCACCGCGAAGCCCTTCACGGGGCCGGAGCCGAGGAAGAACAGGATCAGGGCGGCGATCGCCATGGTCGAGTTCGAGTCGATGATGGTGGCGAAGGCCCGGTCGAAGCCGGCCTGGAGCGCCGAGACCAGGGAGCGCCCGGCCCGGGCCTCCTCGCGCATGCGCTCGTAGATCAGCACGTTCGAGTCCACAGCCGTGCCGATGGTGAGCACGATGCCGGCGATGCCGGGCAGCGTCATCGTGGCCTCCAGCACCGACATCAGGCCGAGGATGAGGCCGACGTGGACGACGAGGGCGATGTTGGCGATGAAGCCGAAGGTGCCGTAGGTCATGAACATGAAGGTCACGACCAGGGCGGCGGCGACGAGGGTCGCGAGCTTGCCGGCCTCGATGGAGTCGCGGCCGAGGCCGGGGCCGACCACGCGGCGCTCGACCACGGTGAACTTCGCCGGCAGGGCGCCGGCGCGCAGCAGCACCGCGAGGTCGTTGGCCTGCTGCACCGTGAAGTTGCCGGTGATCTGACCCGAGCCGCCCGTGATGGCGGAGCGGATCACCGGCGCCGAGACCACCTCGTTGTCGAGCACGATCGCCATGCGGCGGCCGACGTTCTCGGAGGTCGCCTGGCCGAAGCGCTGGGCGCCCTTGAGGTTGAACTTGAAGCTCACCATCGGCTCGTGGGACTGCTGGTCGAAGGCGGGCTGGGCGTCGGTCAGGTCGCCGCCGTCGGCCATGATGCGGCGCTCGACGGGGACCTTCGCGCCCTTCTCGTCCTTCGAGGGCAGCAGGTCGACGTCTCCGCTGGCCGAATCCGAGAGCATCCGGAACTCGAGCTTCGCCGTGGAGCCGAGGAGCCGCTCCAGCCGCTCCGGGTTCTGCTCGCCCGGCACCTGCACGAGGATGCGGTCGGCGCCCTGCTGCTGGATCGAGGGCTCGACGAGCCCGCCGGTATCGAGGCGGCGGCGGATCACCTCGATGCCCTGGACCACGGCGCGGCGGGTGCGCTCGGTGATGCCCGCATCGGTGAGCGTCAGCCGGACGAGGCCGTCGGGCTGGTCGGTCACGTCGACGGTGCGGCCCCCGGTCTGGCCGACGAGGGGGTTCGAGATCGGCTGCGCGAGCTCGCGCAGCTTCGGCAGCACCTTGGCGCGGGCCGCCGCGTCCGCGATGCGCACCTGCACGCCGCGCTGGAGGAGCTGGATGCCGCCCTCCGCCCGCACGCTCTCCTGCTGCAGGATGCGGCGGACGTCGTCGCGCAGGGCCTTGGCCTGGGAGGCCACCAATTCGTTCTGGTCGACCTCGAGGAGGAGCTGCGAGCCGCCCTGCAGGTCGAGGCCCAGCACGATCGCCCGCTGCGGGATCACCCAGGCGGGAAACCAGCCGGGCAGCCCGGCCATGAAGGCCTTGCGGCTCTCCGTCGAGAAGAAGCTCGGCACCGCCAGGCTGAGGCCGAGGAGGATGACGGCGAGCGTCGCGATGATCTTGGTTCTGGAGAAGCGCAACATCCGCCGTACTCGGTTCGCGAGCGGAGCCGGCCCTTCGCGCCGGCTCCCTCTTGTGACTTCAGGCCGCCTTGACCGGGCCGCCCTTGACGCGGACCTCGGAGATCATGGTGCGCACCACCTTCACGCGCACGTTCGGGGCGATCTCCAGCTCGATCTCGGCGGCGTCGTCCGCCACCTTCGTGACCCGGCCGACGAGGCCGCCGTTCGTCACGACGGTGTCGTCGCGGCGCACGTTCTTGACCATGCTCTGGTGGTCCTTGAGGCGCCTCTGCTGCGGCCGCAGGATCAGGAAGTACATGATCACGAAGATCAGGATGAACGGCACCACCTGGAAGGCGATGTCGGCGCCGCCGGCGGCCGAGCCGGCCCCTTGCGCGAAGGCGGGGGTGATCAAGCGTGCAACTCCCTAGGGACAGGTGCGAACCGGCAGCCGCGTCGCACGGCGCCGGGCTCGGCCTTCAAAAGCGCGCGGACTATAGCCACGGCCTAAGTGAAAGCAACGGCATGCGGGCGCGACCCACGGCCCCGCGCGGTCCCGACAGGGATTTCGGGCCCGACCCCGTGCTTTTGAAGGGCGATGCGCCTACACGCGCGGATCAGCCCCACCCCTCCATGCCCCGGCCCGATCCGATGACGACTCCCGCGCCCGCCAGCCTCGACACGCTCATGCCGCTCCTGGAGCGCATCGCCACCGCCCTGGAGCGGGCCGCCCCGCCCGCCCGCCCGCCCGTCGACCTGACGGCGGCGGACGCCTTCCTGTGGGGGCCGGAGCGCCGGCTCGTCCCGGTGCCGCGGGTCAACCGCGTCGAGATGGGCCTGCTCACGGGCATCGACCGGGCCCGCGACACGCTGGCGGAGAATACCGAGCGCTTCGCCCGCGGGCTGCCGGCCAACAACGCCCTGCTGTGGGGCGCCCGCGGCATGGGCAAGTCCTCCCTCGTGAAGGCCGTGCACGCCGAGGTGAATGCCCGCCGCCCGGAGGGCGCGCTGCCCATGAAGCTCGTCGAGATCCACCGCGAGGACATCGAGGCGCTGCCGGACCTGATGGCCCTGCTGCGGGTCGACCCCCACCGCTGGGTGGTGTTCTGCGACGACCTCTCGTTCGACGCCGACGACACCTCCTACAAGTCCCTGAAGACGGCCCTCGACGGCGGCATCGAGGGGCGCCCCGCCAACGTGCTGTTCTACGCCACCTCCAACCGGCGCCACCTGCTCGCCCGCGAGATGGTGGAGAACGAGCGCTCGACGGCCATCAACCCTGGCGAGGCGGTGGAGGAGAAGGTCTCCCTCTCCGACCGCTTCGGCCTCTGGCTCGGCTTCCACAAGTGCAGCCAGGACGAGTACCTCGCGATGATCCGCGCCTACGTCGCCCGCTACGGGCTGGCCGTGGAGCCGGAGCGGCTGCGCGCCGAGGCGCTGGAATGGTCCACCACCCGTGGCTCCCGCTCCGGCCGCACGGCCTTCCAGTTCATCCAGGACCTCGCCGGACGCCTCGGACGGACGCTGGACTGAGGGTGCGGGACCGCGGACACGATCCGCGGCGCGGGGCCGCACCGCCCGCGACGCTTGCCGGCCCGGGCCGCCGCCCAAGCTTCCCCGCGTGCGCCGCCGCGGGCGGCACGACGGGGGGTACGGATGGGCATGATCGCGCGCGTGACGGCGGGGCTCGAGCGGCGGCTCGACGATGTCGGGGCGGACGGCCTCGCGATGGCGGCGGCCAAGTTCGTCCCGGGCGGGCTGCCGGCCCTGCTCGATCGGCTGCGGGCGGACGGCCACGGCGCGGCGGTGGATTCCTGGATCGGTACGGGGGAGAATCGCCTCATTCCCGCAGAGGCTTACGAGCGGGTGCTCACGCCCGGTGTGAGGGACGCCTTCGCGCGCGACCTCGGCCTGCGGCCCGAGCGGGTGGCGCAATCCCTCGCCGCCTTCCTGCCCGCCGCGGTCGACCGGGAGAGCCCCGGCGGACAACTTCGCGAGCAGCGCCAGTTCAGCACGCAGATCCGCTGACCGGGCGGCAGGCCCGAAGAAGGGTCCGAAACGCGAAACGGCGGCCCGAGGGGCCGCCGTTCCCGTTCGAGCCCTGCGGGGCTCAGTTGCTGGCGAGCTGCGACATCGGGTCGACCGGCGCGCCGCCCTTGCGGATCTCGAAGTGGAGCTGGGGCGAGGTGACGTTGCCCGACGCGCCGGACTTGGCGATGGTCTGGCCGCGCTTCACCTTCTCGCCGGGCTTCACGTCGATCTCGCCGTTGTGGGCGTAGGCCGAGACGTAGCCGTTCTGGTGGCGCACCAGCACGAGCTTGCCGTAGCCCTTCACGTCCGAGCCCGCATAGGCCACGGTGCCGTCCTCGGCGGCCTTCACGGCCGTGCCCTCCGGCACCGCGATGTTGATGCCCTCGTTGCCGCTGGAGCCGTAGCCGGCGATGACCCGGCCCTTGGCGGGCCAGCGGAAGGTCTGGTCCGGCGCGGCGACGGAGCCGGTGCTGGCGGGCTCGGGCGCCTTCTCGGGCGCGGCGGGCTTGACGGGCGCGACCGGCGTCGCGGCCGCGACCTTCACGGTCTCCTTGGCCGACTCCTTCGCGGCGTCCTTGGCGCTCTTCTCGGCCGCTGCCTTGGCGGCGTCCTTGGCGGCCTTGGCCTCGGCGATCTTCTTCGCCGCGTCCTTGGCGGCGGTCTCCTTGGCGGCGGTCTCCTTGGCGGCCGCCTCCCTGGCGAGCTTCGCCTTGTCGGCCTCAGCCTTGCGCGCGGCCTCGGCCTTCGGATCGGCCTTGATCTCGGGCTTGGTCTCGACCTTGGCGGTCTGGCCCGGACGGACGTGGCGCTTCCTGGCCTCGGCCTCCTTGTCGGCCGCCTCCTTGGCGGCGTCCTTGGCAGCCTTCGCCTCGGCGATCTTCCTGGCCGCGTCCTTGGCAGCCTCGCGCTTGGCCTCGGCCGCGCTGGCCTCGCGCCGGGCCTCCAGGGCGCGGGCGGCCTCGGCGGCCTTCTCGGTCCCCTTCTCGGTCCCCTTCTCGGTCCCCTTCTCGGTCCCCTTCTCGGTCCCCTTGGGGCCCTGCGTCAGCTTCAGGCGCTCCTGGGGGGCGGCCGGCACGGTCCGGGCGGACATCGGCGCGGCCGCGGGGTTCATGCCCGAGGCGCTGTAGACCGGGATCGTGATCTGCCGGCCGGGGGTGACCTGCGCGGCGCTGGTCAGACCGTTGGCGGAGAGGATCGCCGAGGCCGGCACGCCGAAGCGGGTCGCCATCTGGTTGAGGCTGTCGCCCTGCGCGACGGTGATCTGGGTGCCGCCCTGCGCGTTCCAGCCGGCCGGGCCGGTGGCGGCGACGCGGGTCGCGGGCGCCGCGACGGGCGCGGGGCGGCTCGCGACGGGGCCGGGCCGCGGGGTGATCGGCGTCGGTGCGCCGAGCGCCTCGGACTGGATGCGGCCGGTGCGGATGACCGGCGCCGGCGCGACCTCGCCCGAGTCCGGCAGGCTTCCCGTCGCCGCGGGCTCGCCCGGCTGGTTCGACGCGAAGGGGTTGACGAAGGGGTCGCCGAGGCGCGAGGCGTCCGACGAACAGGCGGCGGCACCGCCACCGATCACCCCGATGAGGGCGAGGCGCGACAGCGTCCTCAGTCCCCGACCAGTTCCGCGAACCCGCATCGACGCACCCGTTTGCCTGACGCAACTTGATGCGGTCATTTCAACCGGATTCAGGTTAAGCAACCGTTCCCGTTCACCACGTTTCCCGCACCGCGAGAACTACCGAGCCCGTCGCCCTCAGCCCGCCTCGGCGCGGCCCGGAACCAGCGGCGCGAGGCGCAGCGGCAGCCCCAAGGCCTCGCGGGTCCCG
Source organism: Methylobacterium sp. A54F (assembly GCF_053346035.1). Classification (NCBI taxonomy): domain Bacteria; kingdom Pseudomonadati; phylum Pseudomonadota; class Alphaproteobacteria; order Hyphomicrobiales; family Methylobacteriaceae; genus Methylobacterium; species Methylobacterium sp. A54F. The sequence goes on from NZ_JBKFBF010000010.1 coordinate 112,296, forward strand.
ACCTCGGAGCGCTCCACCGCGACGAGGCGGCAGCCGCCCGTCCGCCCCGCGAGGCCCGCCACGAGGCGCCCGCCCGGCGCCAGCGCGGCGATCCAGTGGGCGGGGAGCGCCGGCACGCTGCCGTTGACGAGGATGCGGTCGTAGGGCCCCTCCCCGGCCTCCACGAGGCCGTCGCCCTGGCGGATGTCGGCGCGGGCGAACTGGGCCCGCGCGGCCGCCGCGAGGCCCGCGTAGCGTTCCAGGCTGGTGACCACCGCCCCGAGCTGCCCGAGGAGCGCCGTGACGTAGCCGGAGCCGGTGCCGATCTCGAGGACCCGCGCGCCCTCCGCGACGCCCAGCGCCGCGAGCATCGCCGCAACGGTGGTGGGCGCCGTCATGGTGGCGCCCTGGGGCAGCGGCAGGGCGAGGTCCCGCCTGGCGAGCGCCCGGTGGGCCTCGGGCGCGAAGCGCTCGCGGGGCACGAGCTCCATCGCCCGCAGCACGCCGGTGTCGCGCACGCCGCGCTCGCGCAGCGCGAGCACGAAGGCCGCGTTCTCGACGGCGCCGAGGAGGGCGTCGTGGCCGGACTCCTGTCCGGCGTCGTCGGGATCCGTCACCGCGCCCCGCGAGCCGTCAGGCGCGGCGGTCGGCGTCGGAGAACGCCTGCGCGAACCGCGTCAGGGTCGGCTCGTCGGTGAGGTCGAGGCGCAGGGGCGTCACCGAGATGCGGTTCTCCGCGATGGCCTTGAGGTCCGAGCCGTGGCCCGGCTCGAACCGCGCCTTGGCGAAGGCGAGCCAGAAGTAGGGGTTGCCGCGCCCGTCCATGCGGGCGTCGATGGCGAGCAGCGCCTGGTTGCGCTGGCCCTGCGCGGCCACCGCGATGCCGGCCACCTGATCGGGCTCGCAATCGGGGAAGTTGACGTTGACGAGGATGCCCGGCTCGATGCCAATCTCCAGGATCCGTCGGACCACCGCCGGCCCGTGATGGGCCGCGCAAGACCACTTGATCGCCCCCCGGCCCCCGGCCCCGTAGGCTTGGCTGAGCGCGATCGAGCGCACGTTGAGGATGGTGCCCTCCATTGCCCCCGCGATGGTGCCCGAGTAGGTCACGTCCTCGGCGACGTTCTGGCCGCGGTTGACGCCGGACAGGATCAGGTCCGGCCCGTGGTCCTTGAGGATGTGGCGCACGCCCATGATCACGCAGTCGGAGGGCGTGCCCTTCACGGCGAAGCGCTGCTCGGAGACCTGCCGCAGGCGCAGCGGGTCGTTGAGGGACAGCGAGTGCGAGACGCCGGACTGGTCGGTCTCCGGCGCCACCACCCAGACGTCGTCCGAGAGCGCGCCCGCGATCCCCTCCAGCGTGGCGAGGCCCGGCGCGTGGATGCCGTCGTCGTTGGTGACGAGAATGCGCATCAGCTGTTCGGTCCCTCGATCCGGTTGAGTCCGCCCATGTAGGGCTGCAGCGCGGACGGGATCGTGACGCTGCCGTCCGGGTTCTGGTAGTTCTCCATCACGGCGATCAGCGCGCGGCCGACCGCCACGCCGGAGCCGTTCAGGGTGTGGAGGTAGGCGGGCTTGCCGTCCTTGCCCCGGTAGCGCGCGTTCATGCGCCGGGCCTGGAAGTCGCCGCAGACCGAGCAGGAGGAGATCTCCCGGTAGGTCTTCTGGCCCGGCACCCAGACCTCGATGTCGTAGGTCTTCCGGCTCGCGAAGCCCATGTCGCCGGCGCAGAGGGTCATCACCCGGAACGGCAGCTCCAGCTTCCTCAGCACCGCCTCCGCGCAGGCGAGCATCCGCTCGTGCTCGGCCTCCGACTGCTCCGGCGTCGTGATGGAGACGAGCTCCACCTTGTCGAACTGGTGCTGGCGCAGCATGCCGCGGGTGTCCCGCCCCGCGGCGCCCGCCTCCGCCCGGAAGCAGGGCGTGAGCGCGGTGAAGCGGAGCGGCAGCGCCTCCTCGGACTGGATCGCCTCGCGCACGAGGTTCGTGAGCGGCACCTCCGCGGTGGGGATCAGCCAGTAGCCGTCGCCGGCCGCGAACTGGTCGTCGCGGAACTTCGGGAGCTGCGCGGTGCCGAACATCGCCTCGTCGCGCACGAGCACGGGGGGCGCCACCTCGGTGTAGCCGTGATCGGTCGTGTGCAGGTCCAGCATGAACTGCCCGAGCGCCCGCTGCATCCGGGCGAGCCCGCCCTTCAGCACCACGAAGCGGGAGCCCGAGAGCCGGGCGGCCGCCTCGAAGTCCATCAGGCCGGCGGCCTCGCCGATCTCGAAGTGCTCGCGGCCCTGCTCCAGGCGGGGCCGGTCCGGCTCGAAGCGGCGGTACTCGACGTTGCCGTGCTCGTCGGCCCCGTCCGGCACGTCCGCCTTCGGGCGGTTCGGGATCGCGGCGAGGCGCGCGTCGAGGGCGCGGGCCGCCTCCCCTTGCGCGGCGTCGAGGGCCGGGGCGGCCTCCTTGAGGCGGGCGACCTCCGCCATCAGCTCGCTCGCCCGCGCCTCGTCCCGGGCCTTCTTGGCGCCGCCGATCTCCTTGGCGAGGGCGTTGCGGCGCTCCTGGTTTCCTTGCGCCGCCGAAACGGCCTCCTTGCGCGCGTCGTCCAGGGCGATCAGCTCGGCCGACAGGGGCGCGAGGCCGCGCCGCGCGAGGTCGTGGTCGAAGGCGGCCGGGTTGTCGCGGATGGCGCGGATGTCGTGCATGGAGGCGGCTCGCGTGACGGGCGCGCCCGCTTTGCCGCATCGGACCCGGTGGGACAAGGCCGGGGAGGATCAGGCCTGCGCGTAGAGGCCGTGCAGGAGGCGCGGGTCCATGTCGAGGGCTGCGGAGAGTGCATCCAGCATTCCGGGGCTCGGAGGCTGCGTGCCGGCCTCGATCGCGTCGAGCTCCGCCGCCGACACGCCCATCGCGCCCGCGAACGCCTCCGGCGTGAGCGCCGCGTGGACCCTGACGGCGCGCAGGGGATTGCGATGGACGATCAGCCCCTCGCTCAACCAAGCCGGCAGCAGGACGTCCCGTCCGGCTTCGAGGGCCGCCCTGGCTTCCGCGGCGAGCACCAGCGTCATCCGATCCTCGGCCGCCTCATCCCCGAGGCGAGCGAGGAGGACGTCGTAGGACCGGCGGGGCAGGACGACGAGTTCCTCGCCCGCCTCCGTCCTCAGGATCTGCGGTTCCACGCAAGCCCTCCTCTCACCGGTAGATCTCGCGGCGGTGCCCGATGCCGATCACCGTCAGCGCGTTCGCGGATTCCGCGAAGACCACCCGGTAATCGCCATCGCGCAGGCGGACGAGGTCGGATCCGACCATGCGCTTGACGTCGCCCTCGCCCGTCAGACCGTACAGGTAGAGCTTTCGGGTCAGGCTCTCCTGCACCGCCTCCGGCAGCTTCCAGAACGCACGGGCCGAAGAGGCCGCGAAGACCAGCGTCTTGTTCATGACCGCTGGACCCTCGCGTTCGCGGAACGCCCTGGATCCCCATCATAGAGCGCGCCACGGTCGCGGAAAAGGCGCAGCGCGCTACGGCTCCAGCCCCTCGGCGGCGCGCCGGGCCGCGCGCAGCTTCTCCATGCGGGCGACCGAGAACACCGAGGCCTCGTAGAGGAGCAGCATCGGGATCGCCAGGGAGAGCTGGGAGATCACGTCGGGCGGGGTGAGCACGGCCGCGGCCACGAACACCAGCACGATGGCGTAGCGGCGCTTCTCGCGCAGGAAGGCCGCGTCGATCACGCCGATCTGGCCGAGCAGCGTCAGGATCACCGGCATCTGGAAGGCGATGCCGAAGGCGAAGATCAGGGTCATGATCAGCGAGAGGTACTCGTCGACCTTCGGCAGCAGCGCGATCGTCGGCTCGCCGGCGACGCCCACCTGCTGCAGGCTCACCGAGAACTGGATCAGCAGCGGCATCGCCAGGAAGAACACCACCAGAGCGCCGAGCACGAAGAAGATCGGCGTCGCGACGAGGTAGGGCAGGAAGGCCTTGCGCTCGTTGCGGTAGAGGCCCGGCGCCACGAAGGCGTAGATCTGCGTCGCGATCACCGGGAAGGCCAGGAAGGCCGCCCCGAACACGCTGAGCTTGATGTTGGTGAAGACCTGCTCGAGGAAGTGCGTCGCGATGAGCTTGGCGTTGTCGACGCCCACCACGGTCACGTAGGGGTGGACGAGGATGTTGTAGATCTGCCGCGAGAAGAAGAAGCACCCGAAGAACATCACCACGAAGGCGATCAGCGACTTGATGAGCCGCGCGCGCAGCTCGATCAGGTGCTCCAGCAGGGGCGCCCGGGAGGCCTCGATCTCGGCCTCGTCCGCCTCGTTGATCATCAGCTGTGCGGCCCGGTGGCGGTCTGGTCGACGGGACGGGCGGCCGCGGCCGCCCCGGATGCGTCCGGCCTCGGCACGTCGAAGCTGCCCGGTGCGGTGGAGCCCTGCGGAGCGCCCAGATGAGTACCTTGAGCCTCACGCAGCTCGGCGGTCGCGTCCGCGAGGCTGCGGGCGGCCGGCGCGGTGGCATCCGCGGCGCGGGCCTGGCTGCGGCCCTCGACGGCGCCCTTCAGCTCGTCCCGGATGGTCTGGACCGGGTTGAAGCCCGTGCCGGCGCTGCCCACCGTGCGCTTGATGCCGTCCACCTCGCGGCGCACCTCGTCGAGCTCCGCCTCGCGGATCGCCTCGTTGAACTGCATGTGGAACTCGCCGGCCATGCGGCGCAGCTTCGTCGTGATCTGCCCGACGGTGCGCAGCGCCTTCGGCAGGTCCTTCGGCCCGATGACGATGAGGGCGACGCCGCCGATCAGCATCACCTCGCCCCAGCTCATGTCCAGCATGTCGATCGCCGTCCCGCCGCGGCTCCCGCCGGTGGGGTCGGGGCGGGACGCGGTTTACACCAACGCGCCGCCCGGGAAAGGCCCGCAGGCGGGCTTGAGGGCCTCGCGCGAGGCCCCGGAGCGCCTCAGACGGGCTTGTGGTCGGCGCCGGGGATGTGGCTCGCGGGGATCGCGGTGCCGGGCGCCGGCTCGCTGGCGTGCGGGAGGGTGCGCACCGGCTCGGCGCCGGGGACCGGCGGCTTGGCGGCGGCCTGCGGCTGCGCCTCCTCGTCGGCCATGCCCTTCTTGAACGCCTTGATGCCCTTGGCCACGTCGCCCATCAGGTCGGAGACCTTGCCGCGGCCGAACAGCAGCATGACGATGAAGGCCACGACGACCCAGTGCCAGATACTCATGCTGCCCATGGCAACCTCCTGCGCCGGGGTGGATCACCCGCGCGGCGTCTCTCGCGATCGGAATTCGGCCCGAACCTAAGGATCGGGGGCGCCGAACACAAGGCGCGCAGGCCCGGCCCGCAGGGCGGGCGGGCGCGCCGCTCAGGTGATTCGGGCGGGCTGCGCCCTCAGGCCGCGGCGGAGAGCTCCGCCTCGAAGCGGGCCCGCGCGGCGCCGACGTCGAAGGCCTCCTCCCGAGGGGCGAGGCGGGCGAGCGCGGCCTCGGCCCGGCGCAGGCCGGCCCCCGCGAGCAGCGGCGCACCGGCCGCGACGCCCTCCATCTCGGCCCGGTCGCCGTTGCAGTGGAGCACGACGTCGACGCCGGCCGCGAAGGCGGCCTCGGCCCGGGCCCGGAACGGCCCGGTGAGCGCGTGCATCGAGAGGTCGTCGGTCATCAGCAGGCCGTCGAACCCGATGGCGCCGCGGATCACCTGCGCGATCACCGTCGCGGACTGGGTGGCGGGCCGGTCGGGGTCGATCTGGCGGAACACCACATGGGCGCTCATCGCCATGGGCAGGTCGGCGAGCGCCCGGAACGGCGCGAAGTCCTCGGCCGCCAGGCTCGCGAGGTCCGCCTCCACCACCGGCAGGCCGTGGTGGCTGTCGCAGGTGGCGCGGCCGTGGCCGGGGATGTGCTTCATGACCGGCAGCACGCCGCCGGCCAGCAGGCCGTCGGCCACCGCCCGGCCGAGCTCCGCCACCGCCGCGGGGCTCGTGGCGTAGGCGCGGTCGCCGATGATGTCGTGCGCGCCCTCGGCCGGCACGTCGAGGACGGGGGCGCAGTCGACGTTGATGCCCACCGCCGCGAGGTCGTGGGCGATAAGCCGCGCCCCGAGCCAGGCCAGGGCCCGGCCCGTGCCGTTCGGGCGGCCGTAGCGGCGCCCGGCCGGGTAGGCCGGCCAGTGGGGCGGCCCCATCCGCTGCACGCGCCCGCCCTCCTGGTCGATCAGGATCGGCGCCTCGGCCCGGCCCACCGCCTCCCGCAGGGAGGCCGTGAGGGCCCGCACCTCGTCCGGCGTGCCGATGTTGCGCTTGAACAGGATGAAGCCCCAGGGCCGCACCTCGCGGAAGAAGGCGGCCTCCTCGGGCGTGAGGGTCTTGCCGGCGCAGCCGAGGATCAGGGCACGGGAGGACATCGGGGCTCGGGTCTCGGCTGGCGAGGCGGGACGGCGAATCGGACGGGGCCAGGGTCGGCCCTGGGGCCGGCGACCGCAAGGGCGAAGGCGAGAGCGAAGGCACCGGGAGGGCGGCCGGGCCGGCCGGTGTTGCGGCGCTGCGTCAGGCGGGGCCCGCGCCGGGACGCGCGCCGTCGCGGGCCGGTCCCGGCTCCCGTCCCGGTGCGCGCCCCAGGGCTCGCCTCGGTTCCCGGCTCAGTTCTTGGCGACGAAGCAGGGGGCGCCGGCGCCCTGCAGCTCGCCGCACAGGCTCGTGGCCTTCTCCTTGGCGAGCGGCCCGACGCGGACGCGGAAGATCGTCTTGCCGCCGACCTCGGCCTGGCGGATCAGCTCAGGCTGGCCGGAGAGCTGGCTGTACTTGGCCTGGAGCTGGCGCAGGGCCGTCTGGGCCTCGGCCGCGCTGCCGCGCACGCCGAGCTGCACCGAGAAGCCGCTGACGGGCGCGTTGCTCAGGGCCGGTGCGCTGCTCACGGCCGGCGCGCTGGTGGCGGCGGTGGTCGGCGGCTCGATCGGCATGCCGGCCTCGGGCGAGACCGAGGCGACGCGCTGCAGGGCCTTGCGGGGGGGCTTCGCCTCCGCGGCGGGCCTGGATTCCGCGAGGGCGGGCTGGGCGGGGGCCGCCTCGACGGGCGCCGGCTGCGGCAGGGCCGCCTGGCGCAGCGGGCGGGCCTTCGGGGCCGGCGCCGGCTCGTCGGTCGGCAGCGTCATGGTCGGGATCACGGAGGCCGGCGTCGCGGTCTCGGCGGGGGTCGCCTGCGCCTGGGCCTCGGGGCGCGGCGGGCCATCGGACTTCACCGAGACGGTGCGGACCCGGCGCGGCTCGCCGAGGGCGTCCGAGAAGGTGCCGCCGGAGGCGCCCGGCGTCGTGCTGCCGGTCTCGCCGGCCTGCGCGGCGCGGGCGGCCTGCGCCACGTCGAGGGGCTGCTCCTCGCGGTTGACGATCCGGATCTGGCTGTCCCGGGCCTTCGGCTCGTAGATCTGCTTGTTCTGGTCCGGAATCTCGACGCCGTCGGCGGTCTTCGGGGCGACCTTCAGAGGCGAGGCGTCGGCCTGGATCACCGGCACGCCGCCGTCCGCGCCGCGGGGGCGCGTGCCCTTGTAGGTCAGGGCGCCGGCCACCGAGAGGGCGAGCACCGCCACGCCGGCGCCGACCGAGAGGAGGCGGCGGCGCGGGCGCACCCGCTTCAGCTCGCGCCCCTCGAAGGGCGCCTCGACCTCCGGTGCCGCCGCGTAGGCGGCCTCGGCCGGGAACTGCTGCTCGACGCTGGCGAGGTACTGGTTGAAGGCGTCGGCCGGGGTCGCGTTGCGCTCCGGGTCCTCGGCCGAGAAGCGCGGCTCGGTGCGGCCCTGCCAGGCCGCCTCGGGCGCCTCGGGGCCGCGGCGTCCGTCGCGGGCCGCCAGCAACGCCCGGAACGGGTCGTCCTGGCCGACGATTCGGGCGAGCTCCGCCAGCGGGTCGGCCTTGCCGGCGCGGGCCTGAACGTGAGCCTGGGCGCCCGGCGCGGCCGCCACGGGGGGCTCGAGCTCGCGCGCGAAGGCTTCGAAATCGACCGGCGCACGCGACGCATTCGTCATGGCAGCATCCTCACTTCACGCCGTCAGACATCTCACCGCATCTCCTCCGGTGCGGTGACACCCAGGATGGCGAGGCCGGAGGCGATGACGCCCCGCAAGGCCTCGACGAGGGCCAGCCTCGCCCGTGTGGACTTTCGGTCGGTTGGATTAACAAACCGTAATTGCGGCAAGTCTTTGCCCTTATTCCAGAAACTATGAAGCGAACTCGCGACCTCATAGAGATGGAAGGCGATCCGGTGCGGCTCGTGCGCCGCGGCCGCGCCCTCCAGGACACGCGGAAATTGCGCAATCAGCCGCATCATCTCGGCCTCGCCCGGGTCCGTCAGCAGGGCGAGGTCCGCGTCGCCGAGGAGGGATTCGCCGGAGAGGTCCTCGTCCGGGAAGGCGGCCCGCGCCTGCCGGAACACCGAGTGGCAGCGGGCATGGGCGTACTGCACGTAGAAGACGGGGTTGTCCTTCGACTGCTCCACCACCTTGGCGAGGTCGAAATCGAGGGTCGCGTCGTTCTTGCGGTAGAGCATCATGAAGCGCACCGCGTCGCGGCCGACCTCGTCGACGACCTCCCGCAGGGTCACGAAGGTGCCCGAGCGCTTCGACATCTTGACGGGCTCGCCGGCCCGCAGGAGCCGCACGAGCTGGCACAACTTCACGTCGAGGGTCGCCTCGCCCCCAGTCACCGCGGTCACGGCGGCCTGCATGCGCTTCACGTAGCCGCCGTGATCGGCGCCGAGCACGTCGATCATCTCGCGGGCCCCGCGCAGGTACTTGTCGCGGTGATAAGCGATGTCGGAGGCGAAGTAGGTGTAGGTGCCGTCGGACTTGAGGAGCGCCCGGTCGGTGTCGTCGCCGAATTCCTTCGTGCGGAACAGGGTCTGCTCCCGGTCCTCCCAATCCTCTGGGAGCTGCCCCTTCGGCGGCGGCAGGCGGCCCTCGTAGACGAGGCCGCGGGCCCTCAGGTCGGCGAGCAGCGCCCCCACCGACCCTGGGCCGTCGCCGTGGAGCGTGCGCTCGGAGAAGAACACGTCGTGGTGGATGCCGAGCGCCGCGAGGTCGGCGCGGATCATCTCCATCATCGCCGCGATGGCGGCCTCACGCACCGCCGGCAGCCATTCGGCCTCGGGCCGGTCGAGCAGGCCGCGCCCGTGCGCCTCGGCGAGCCGCGCGCCCACCGGCTTCAGGTACTCGCCCGGGTAGAGCCCCTCGGGGATCGCCGCGACCGTCTCGCCGAGCGCCTCGCGGTAGCGCAGGTGCGCGGAGCGGGCGAGCACGTCCACCTGCGCGCCGGCATCGTTGATGTAGTACTCGCGGGTGACGTCGCGCCCGGCCGCGACGAGGAGGTTCGCGAGCGCGTCGCCGAACACCGCGCCGCGGCCGTGGCCCACGTGCATGGGCCCGGTGGGGTTGGCCGAGACGTACTCGATGTTGACCCGGCCCCCCGGCATCCGGGCGCGGGCGAACCCGTCCGGGTCGGCGAGCGCGGCGCGCAGGACCCCCTGGTAGGCCTCCGGCGCGAGGCGCAGGTTGATGAAGCCCGGCCCCGCGACGCTCGCCTCGGTAAGCCGCGGGTCGGTCCGAAGCTCGGCCGCGAGGGCTTCGCCGAGGGCCTTGGGGTTGGCCTTCGCCTCCTTGGCGAGCACCAGGGCGGCGTTCGTGGCGAGGTCGCCGTGGCTCGGGTCGCGCGGGGGTTCCACCACGACGCGCGCGAGGTCGAGGCCCTCGGGCAGCTGGCCGGCGCGGGTGAGCGCCGCCAGCGCTTCGCGCACGCGCGCCTCGAAGATGGCGAAGAGGTTCATGGTGGCGAGATCCGCTCAGGCGGCCGCGCGAGCGCCGCGGCCGGACATCCAGGGCGGCCGCATAGCAAGCGCGCCCCGAGGTGTCACGGACCGGCTGCGGACCCGGGTCCGGTCACGAGGCCGGCGAGCGCCGCCCGCAGGGGCTCGGGCAGCGGCACCGGGCGGCGGCTCTCGCGGTCGACGTAGACGTGCACGAAGTGCCCCTCGGCCGCCGCCTCGGCCTCCGCGCCCCGGAACAGGCCGACCTCGTAGCGCACGCTCGTGCGCCCGAGCCGGGCGACCCGCACCCCTGCCGTCACCGCGTCCGGGAAGGCCACCGGCGCGTGGTAGCGGCAGCCGGTCTCGACCACGAGGCCGATCACCGGCCCGCGGGCGATGTCGAGCACCCCGGCCTCCACCAGGAGGCCGTTCACCGCGGTGTCGAAGAAGGCGTAGTAGACGACGTTGTTGACGTGCCCGTAGACGTCGTTGTCGCCCCAGCGGGTGCCCATCTCCACGAATGCCGCATACGCCTCTCGGCGAGACCGCTCCGAACTGCTCATCTGATTGCCGTCTCACCCATAGTGCCGACCACCCTTCCCTCGCCTGCCGCAAAGATCGTGTACCGCTTCGGTCCACGCTGAAGAAGAGTCGTGGACCGGTTGCTGGGCCGCGCTGTGCGGACGTCGAGGCTATGGTGGCGACAGCGCTTTGGTTTTCGGAAGCGGCTTGAGGGTGATGAACCGCGCGGCGCGCGTCGGGTCGTCATCGTCCATCTGCCAGACGGTGCGGACGTTCGGATCAACGGTCGTTAACGAGACGAGGGGCCCTTCGAAATAGAGCTTGATCGCTTTGTGCGCAGGAACGTATCCGCGGAAATGGTCCCGCTGGGCATGATTCAGGATGGCTCGGGACAGGGCGCCGGGGTTCCGCCGTGAGAAGCCGAAGGACGCGAGAAATGCGCATTTCGGGCCGCCTTCTGCGTGCGTCGGGTCGAGCAGATAGGCGGTGATCTTAGCGGGCGCGATCGTGAAGCGGGCCGGCCAAGGAGGCGGATGCGTCACTCCCCGCCGCGCTGAATCAGTAGGACTGATCGCCCGTCGACGGTCGCCAAAGCCTCGAAGGGATGCACGAACTCGACCTCGAACGCCTCGCCGTTGGCATAGATCGCTACGACGGTGCCTTCCGAGCCCATGGGCACCTTCTGCCGGTCGTCGCTGACGACGGTCGATAGGAGGCGCACGCGATCGAGTTCGCGGATCGACGAGCCCCCATCGGGGCCATTTCCGCGCGTGGCGGTCGACGTCGATGTCCAGCGGCGCATGACCATGCCGCTAACGTAAGGGTGCCGCCGACGGAAGAAAAGCGCGCGCAACGCCGAGCCGCGCCCGGGATCTGTCTGCCATCGCGGGAACCTGAGGCGCGCGCCCGCCGCCCTATTGCGAGCGCCGGCTGAACGAGATCGCGTAGGCCTGCACGCGCGCGTCGATCAGCGGATCGTCGGAGACCTCGATGCCGTCCGTCAGGGCGTTCGGCAGGAACAGCAGCGCCTTCTCGGCGGCCTTGCTGTCGGCGACCGCCTTCGTGAGGGTCAGCGTCCCGAGCTCGACGGTCGGGCGGTCCTCGGGCCAGGGCTTCGTGGCGTCGGCCGTCGAGTCGCCGGCCTGGGCGAGCTGCGCGAGCACGCGGAAGCTCACCTTGGTCTTGGCGAGGCGCTCGCCGATCTCGTCCATCAGGTAGTCCTTGGCCTGCTTGGCGGCGGCCTCCGGCGGCAGCAGCTCCTCGCCCTCGGACGGGACGAACCGGTAGCGGAAGGCCTGGCGCTTGCCGGCCCCGTCCACGAGGACGAAGGCGTTGACGCCGTTGTAGGTCTGCCGGGCGAGGCTCGACGGGGTCCTGGCGGTGGCCCCGGCCGTGCCGGCGGCGGGGTGGGTCGCCAGGAAGGTCTCCACCGGCGTGGGCTTGGGCGTGTCGGGCTTGCTCTCGGCGATCGCCCTGAGCAGGTCCCGGAACTCCTCGCCCGTGGCCACGGGGAAGTACTTCAGCGCGTTGACGACGACGTCCATCTCCGAGCCGTCGGCGAGCTTGAACTTCAGCGCCATGCCGTGCGGGTTCGCGGGGGCGGCGCCGTCCGAGATCAGCGGCAGGCCGGTGGCGTCGGAGAACCGCACCGTCACGGGCACCGGCGGCCCGGCGAAGACCGAGGCCTTGCTGAGCGTCGCGGCCTCCCGGCTCGGCGCGAAGCTGCCCTCGACGACGACGCCCTTGGCGTGGTTGGCGCGGAAGCCCGGGTGCTGGCCCCAGAGCTTGTTCATGGCATCGACGGTCTGCTCGGCGGTGGTGCCGGCCTCTTCGCTCCGCGCGGGCAGCGGCGCGGCAAGCAGGAGAGCGAGGACGATTGCGGCGGACCCGGACTGCGCGCGAACCATGAGACTTCCCCAGGACAATCCCCTCGTCCGGCGCATGGTTATGCGCGCCGGACGCGCGCGTCCACACCACGCCCCGGAATCTCCCCTGGCGGTTGCGCGTCCGGCAATCCGGGGCGGCCCGGTTGTCAGGTGGCGCGCGCCTGCAGCATCGTGCGGGCGATGCGCCCACCCGTCCCGCTCTCCGCCGTCCGCACCTTCGAGGCCGCCGCCCGCCGGCGCTCCTTCAAGGATGCCGCGCGCGAGCTCAACCTCACGGCGAGCGCGGTCAGCCACGCAATCCGGAAGCTGGAGCAGGCGCTGGGCGTGCAGCTGTTCGAGCGCGACAGCCACGGCATCGCCCTCACGGCGGCCGGTGAGGCGCTCCTGGAGCCCGTCGGCCGCGCCTTCGAGGAGCTGAACCGCGGCTTCGACCTCGTGGCGACGCGCGCGCCGCAGCTCCTGCGCCTGCACTGCGCCCCGAGCTTCGCGGCGCAGTGGCTGACGCCCCGCCTCGCCCGCTTCATGGCCGGGCATCCCGATTTCGAGGTGCGGCTCGCTGCCGGCATGGACTACGCCCGCTTCATCACGGACGAGTTCGACGCCGACATCGTCTACGGGCCCCCGCGCGGCGAGGGGCTCGTGGTGGTGCCCCTCGGGACCGAGACGGTGACGCCGCTCTGCGACCCCGCGCGCGCCGCGGAGATCCGCGAGCCCGCCGACCTCCTCGGCCAGCCCCTCATCCAGAGCGACAACAAGCTCGTGCGCTGGCCGCTCTGGTTCGAGCGCAACGGCCTGCGGGCGCCGGCCCCCTCGGGCCTGCGCTTCGACCGCAGCTTCCTGGCCCTCACGGCGGCGGCGGACGGGCTCGGCGTCGCGCTGGAATCGACCCTCCTGGCCGAGCGGGAACTCGCGAGCGGGCGCCTCGTGGCCCCCCTCGGGAGCCTCGCGACGAACGTGCGCTACAACGGCCACCACCTCGTCTTCCCGGCGGTGACGCGGCGGCGCACGCCCTTGCGGGTCTTCGCCGCCTGGCTCGCAGCGGAGCTCGGCGTGGACCTGCCCGTCGAGATCGCCTGAGGGCGGCGCTCCACGTGGTGAGATGAATGAAATTCATCCGGCGCTGAAATCTTCGCGTTTGCGACCGCGCCGGGGCTGCGGCACCGTCCCTGTCAACGAGATGAGAGGAAACGACCCGCGGCCGACCCGGCACCCCTGCCGGATCACCGCCCGTTGAACGGGCCTCATGCCCCCGGCGAAGCCTTCGCCCCGGGCCATCGGCTCACCCCTCCCGTCTCGCGAACGGACCGGGCCCCGGATCGGCGACGTCCTCCGGCGCACGAGGGAGACAGCCATGCTTCTGAAGGACAAAGTCTGTGTGATCACCGGCGCGGCCTCCGCGCGCGGCATCGGCCGGGCGACCGCGCGCCTGTTCGCGGACCACGGCGGCCGGGTGGTCGTCCTCGACCTCGATGCCGGCCAGTCCGAGGCTGCCGCCCGCGAGATCGGCGCCGGCCACCTCGGCCTCGCCTGCGACGTGACGGACCGGGCGGCCTGCCGGGCCGCCGCCGAGGAGGTGATCGCCCAGGTCGGGCGCATCGACGTCCTCGTGAACAACGCCGGCATCACCCAGCCCCTGAAGCTGATGGAGATCGAGGCGGAGAACTACGAGGCCGTCACGGACGTGAACCTGCGCGGCACGCTCTACATGAGCCAGGCGGTGGTGCCGGCCATGCGGGCCCAGCGCGCCGGCTCCATCGTCTGCATGTCCTCGGTCTCGGCGCAACGCGGCGGCGGCATCTTCGGCGGCCCGCACTACAGCGCCGCCAAGGCCGGCGTGCTCGGCCTCGCCAAGGCGATGGCCCGCGAGCTCGGCGCCGACGGGGTCCGGGTGAACGCCGTGACGCCCGGCCTGATCCAGACCGACATCACCGGCGGCAAGCTCACCGACGCCCTGCGCGCCGAGATCCTCAAGGGCATCCCCCTCGGCCGGCTCGGCGTCGCCGACGACGTCGCCAAGGCCTGCCTGTTCCTCGCCAGCGACCTGTCGGACTACCTCACCGGCACGGTGATCGACGTCAACGGCGGCATGCTGATCCACTGAGCGGAAGGACCGGACCCATGGAGACCCTCCTCGACGTGCGGCCCCACGAGCGCTCGAACACCGCGCTCGCCGACCGCGCCTACCACATCCGCCGCCACGCCCTTCTGATGGGCGAGGTCCAGGGCCAGGGCTACATCGCCCAGGCCCTCGGCATCGCCGACGTGCTGGCGGTCAGCTACTTCCACGCCCTGACCTACCGTCCGGACGATCCGGAATGGGAGGGCCGCGACCGCTTCCTGCTCTCGATCGGCCACTACGCCATCGCCCTCTACGCCGCGCTGATCGAGGCCGGCATCATCCCGGAGGACGAGATCGCGAGCTACGGCAGCGACGACAGCCGCCTGCCGATGTCCGGCATGGCCGCCTACACGCCCGGCATGGAGATCACCGGCGGCTCGCTCGGCCACGGCCTCGGCATCGCCGTCGGCATGGCGCTCGGCCTCAAGCGCAAGGCCTCGTCGGCTTTCGTCTACAACCTGTTCTCCGACGGCGAGCTCGACGAGGGCTCGACCTGGGAGGCGGCGATGTCGGCCGCCGCCTTCGGCCTCGACAACCTGATCGGCCTCGTCGACGTCAATGGCATGCAGGCCGACGGGCCCTCGCGCGGCGTCCTGAACTTCGAGCCGCTGGTGCCGAAGTTCGAGGCCTTCGGCTGGTTCGTCCAGCGCGTGGACGGCAACGACATCGGTGCCCTGGTGCGGGCCTTCGACGCCGCCCGGGCCCATCCGGGCCGCTGCCCGCGCCTCGTGATCTGCGACACGCGGATGGCCAAGGGCGTGCCGTTCCTCGAGGCGCGCGAGCGCAATCACTTCCTGCGGGTCGAGGCGGACGAGTGGCGCCAGGCCCTGGCGGTTCTGGACGAAGGGAGGCTCCAGTGAAGCGTTCGAAGTACGAGAGGCCGGTCCGCTCCGAGGCGGCCGGCGGCCTGAAGACCTCGGCGATGATCGCCTCGCTCGCCGCCCCCGGCCAGCGCACGAAGCCGGCGCCCTTCGGCCACGCGCTCAAGGCGCTTGCCGAGACCCGCCCCGACATCGTCGGGATGAGCGCCGACCTCAGCAAGTACACCGACCTGCACGTCTTCGCGCAGGCCTATCCCGAGCGGTTCTACCAGATGGGCATGGCCGAGCAGCTCCTGATGAGCGCGGCGGCGGGCCTCGCCCGGGAGGGCTTCACGCCGGTCGCCACCACCTACGCGGTGTTCGCGGCGCGGCGCGCCTACGACTTCATCTGCCTCGCGATCGCCGAGGAGAACCTCAACGTGAAGATCGCCTGCGCCCTGCCGGGCCTGACCACCGGCTACGGCCCGAGCCATCAGGCGACCGAGGACCTCGCGATCTTCCGCGGCATGCCGAACCTCACGATCCTCGACCCCTGCGACGCGCACGAGCTGGAGCAGGTCGTGCCCGCCATGGTCGAGCACCAGGGCCCGGTCTACCTGCGGCTCCTGCGCGGCAACGTCCCCCTCGTCCTCGACGAGTACGGCTACACGTTCGAGTGGGGCAAGGCGAAGACCATCCGCGACGGGCGCGACGTCCTGATCATCTCCTCCGGCCTGATGACCATGCGGGCGCTGGAGGCCGCGCAGGCCCTGGAGGACGACCGGGTGGACGTGGCCGTCCTGCACGTGCCGACCATCAAGCCCCTCGACGAGGAGACCATCCTGCGCGAGGTCGGCCGCGGCGGCCGGCTCGTCGTGGTGGCCGAGAACCACTCCGTGGTGGGCGGCCTCGGCGAGGCGGTGGCGGGCCTCCTCCTGCGGACCGGCACCGTGCCGCCGGCCTACCGGCAGGTCGCCCTGCCGGACGCCTTCCTGGATGCCGGCGCCCTGCCGACGCTGCACGAGCGCTACGGCATCTCGAGCCAGGCGATGGCCCGCAGCATTCGCGGCTGGCTCTGAGCCCGCCCCCGGCGGGCCCGCCCGCCGGGCTCCGCCCTCGGACGCGCCGGGGTTCCCGGCGCCCTCCCCTCCACCCACCAATCACGAAGCAAGGCGCCACGGGCGGCGCGCAAGGCATCCGGCGAGACCGGATGACGATCCCGAAAGACCGGCAACGGCGGGGATCGGACGGCATGCCCGAACCACCAGGGAGTGAAACATGCCAGAGGCTTCTCTCAGCCGGCGCCGCCTGCTCGCGGGCGCCGCCGCGCTTCCGCTGTTCGGCATCCTGACCCGGCGCGCGTCGGCCGCCGAGTTCGTCTACAAGCTCGCCACCGGGCAGGATCCGAACCATCCGGTCAACCTGCGGGCGCAGCAGGCGATCGAGCGCATCCGCGAGGCGAGCGGCGGGCGCCTGGAGATCCGGCTCTTCCCGGCCAACCAGCTCGGGGCCGACACCGACCTCCTGGCCCAGGTCCGCAGCGGCGCCGTCGAGTTCCTCAACCTCGCCTCCTCGGTCCTGGCGACCTTCCTGCCGGTGGCGAGCCTGCCGAACGTCGGCTTCGCCTTCCGGGACTACCCGAGCGTCTGGGCCGCCCTCGACGGGCCGCTGGGCGCCTACGTGCGCGAGCAGATCGGGCGCACGCCGATCCTGACGGTCTCGAAGGTCTGGGACAACGGCTTCCGCCACATCACCTCCTCGACCCGCGAGATCCGCACGCCCGACGACATCCGCGGCTTCAAGATCCGCGTGCCGCAGGCGCCGATGCAGACCTCGCTGTTCCGCTCCCTCGACGCGGGCGCCACGCCGATCAACTTCAACGAGCTGTACTCCGCCCTTCAGACCCGGGTGGTCGAGGGCCAGGAGAACCCGCTCCCGATCACCGCGACGACCCGGCTCTACGAGGTCCAGAAGAGCTGCAGCCTGACCGGGCACGTCTGGGACGCCTACTGGATCCTCGGCAACAAGCGGGCCTGGAACCGCCTGCCGGAGGACCTGCGCGTCATCGTCTCCCGCGAGCTCGACCGCTCCGCCGACGACGAGCGGACCGACCTCGTGAGCCTCAACGCGAGCCTGCGCGACACGCTCGCGGCCAAGGGCCTGCGCTTCATCGACCCCGACCGGGAGGCGTTCCGCGACGCGCTCGGACGGAGCGGATTCTACCGGACCTGGAAGGGGAAGCTCGGAGATGAGGCCTGGGCCCATCTCGAGAGCGTCACCGGCAGGCTCGCGTGAGGAGGCCCGACATGCGACTCGACGTGCACGTCGACATGCCCGTGTCCCCTGGCCACGCGCCGAACCCTTCGCCGAACCCTTCGCCCGCCGGCATCGCCCGCCCGCAGCTCCAGGCCTTCGACCGCGCCTTCGGCCGGATGGTCGAGATCCCGGCGGCGATCCTCGTCGGCCTGGAGATCGTCGTGCTCCTGAGCGGCGTCGTCAGCCGCTACGTTCTGCACCGGCCCCTGGTCTGGTCGGACGAGCTCGCCTCGATCCTGTTCCTCTGGCTCGCCATGCTGGGGACGGTGGTTGCCTTCCGGCGCGGCGAGCACATGCGCATGACCGCCCTCGTGGGCATGGCGAGCCCCCGCGCCCGGGCCTTCCTCGACACCCTCGCGGTGGTGGCCGGCCTCGGCCTCGTCTGCCTGCTGCTGGAGCCGGCCCTGGAGTTCGCGATCGAGGAATCCTGGGTGCACACGCCGGCCCTCGACCTCGCCAACACCTGGCGGGCCGCCGCCCTCCCGGTCGGCTTCGCGCTGATGGTGGTCACGGCGGTGGTGCGCCTCGTGCAGGAGAGCGACTGGCGCCTTGTCGGCGCAGCCCTCCTCGCCGGCGCCGGCATCGCCCTCCTCCTCGCCGCGCTGTCGCCGGTCCTGATCGGGATCGGCAACCTGAACCTCCTGGTGTTCTTCCTCCTCGGCGTCGGCGCCCTGGTCTTCCTGGGGGTTCCGATCGCCTTCGCGTTCGGGCTCGCCACCTACGCCTACCTGATGACCACGACGCACGCCCCCGCGATGGTGGTGGTCGGCCGCATGGACGAGGGCATGAGCCACCTCATCCTGCTCTCGGTGCCGCTGTTCATCTTCCTCGGCCTGCTGATCGAGATGACCGGCATGGCCCGCGCCATGGTCGGCTTCCTGGCGAGCCTGCTCGGCCACGTGCGCGGCGGCCTGCACTACGTGCTGGTCGGGGCGATGTACCTCGTCTCCGGGATCTCCGGCTCGAAGGCGGCCGACATGGCCGCGGTCGCGCCGGTCCTCTTCCCCGAGATGAAGGCGCGGGGCGCCAAGGAGGGCGACCTCGTGGCGCTGCTCTCGGCGACGGGCGCGCAGACCGAGACGATCCCGCCCTCGATCGTGCTCATCACCATCGGCTCGGTGACGGGCGTCTCGATCACCGCCCTCTTCACCGGCGGCCTCCTGCCCGGCCTCGTCCTCGGCCTGACGCTCTGCGCGCTGGTCTGGTGGCGCTACCGCGGGGAGGATCTCCGCCACGTGGTCCGGCCCGACCGGCGGGCGGTCCTGCGGTCCCTCGTGGTGGCGGTGCCGGCGCTCGCGCTCCCCTTCGTCATCCGGGCGGCCGTGGTGGAGGGCGTCGCCACGGCGACCGAGGTCTCGACGATCGGCATCGTCTACGCGATCCTCGCGGGGCTCCTCGTCTACCGGCAGTTCGACTGGCGCCGCCTCGTCCCGATGCTGGTGACCACCGCGACCCTGTCGGGGGCGATCCTGCTGATCATCGGCGCGGCCACCGCCATGGCCTGGGCGCTGACGCAGTCCGGCTTCTCGCAGGCGCTCGCCGTCGCCATGAAGGGGCTGCCCGGCGGCCCCCTCGGCTTCCTGGCGATCTCCGCCCTCGCCTTCGTGGTCCTGGGCTCGGTCCTCGAAGGGATCCCGGCGATCGTGCTGTTCGGGCCGCTGCTGTTCCCGATCGCCCGGGCGGTCGGCGTGCACGAGGTCCACTACGCGATGGTGGTGATCCTCGCCATGGGGATCGGCCTGTTCGCGCCGCCCTTCGGCGTCGGCTACTACGCCGCCTGCGCCATCAGCCGGATCCAGCCCGATGCCGGGATGCGGCCGATCGCCGGCTACATCGCGGCCCTGCTGGTGGGCCTCGCGCTGATCATCCTGGTGCCCTGGTTCTCGATCGGCTTCCTGTGAGCCGAGGCAGCGGGGGCCGACCTCGGCCCCCGGGGCACGGGCGTTCTCAGAACGCCCCGGCGCGCCCGGTGCGCTCGATCCGGTCGAGCTGCTCGGCGAAGCGCGCGCGGGCGCTCCGGCGGAGCGCCGCGGCGAGCCACCCGACGAGGGACCCGGAGCCCGTCGCTCGCGCGGGGGGGATCGGCCGACGGATTGCCTGAAGGGCGACGGGCATGACCACTCCGTTGCGGGCCTCCGACGACCCGCCTGATGTTGCATCGCAATATAGCCCGACAGCCGCCGAGGTTGCGTGAGAAGTGCCGCGGTCTGGCATGCGTCCGGCTCATGCGGGCGCGGCCTACGCCCGATGGATGAACCGCGCCGCGCGCGGGGGATGGCGTAGGCGTTGCAGGGGATTCCCCCCGTCAGACCAGATCCGATCGATGCCCAGACTCGCACGCCTCCTCGGTTGGCTGCTCCTCGCCGCCCTCGCCTACGTCACGGTCTGCCCGATCGGGCTGCGGCCGATCTCGAACGAGCCGCTCTGGCTCGAGCGGTCGGCCCCCTACGCGCTCCTCGCCGCCCTGTTCTGCATCGGCTACCCGCGGCACCGCCTGCAGGTCCTGGTCCTGACCGTCGCGGCGGCCGGCCTGCTCGAGGCCGCGCAGGCGCTGCAGCCGAGCCGGCATCCGGGCGTGCCGGACGCCCTCGTGAAGGCGGCCGGCGCCTGCGCCGGGTGGTCGGCCGCGCGCATCGCCCAGTCCCTCGGCCCGTCCCTCGTCCCGTTCCTGCCCCGCCCGGCCATCCGGTTCCTACAGCGAACGTGACCCGCCCCTACCACCATCGGCGGCATTGCCCGCACCCCCGCTGAGCCGCACCATCGACCGTGACGTTCGACAGCCCTCTGAACGTCAGAGCCGGCGAGGCGAGAGAGGGAGCTTGGCTCGCTCGCCTCGCCGGTCCTTTTCGGAATCATCAGTCCGCGAAGCCCTCCTCGAACGTTGCCGCCCGGCCGGCCCCGGTCCCGTAGGCGCCGCCCACCAGGGACGCGACGACGAGCGACGTGACGCACAACGCGACCGCCAGCGTGATCCGGATGGCCGCCACGAACCTCCGACTCTCACCGATCTGCATGGTTCACCTCCTGTCTCGTGACGGGAGGCGTATGCGCCGGTTCGCCGGCCGCGACCGTGACGCGGGTCACGCAGGGCCGCCGCGCGGCGCCGGCTCTGCGGCGCCCGCCTGCATCTCCGCGCGTCACGGAGCCTCGGCTCGGCCGTCCCGCACCAGGTCTATGAAGTTGCTGACCAGCGGGTTCTCCGTGCCGATCCTCAGGGCGTGGACGTCGGCCCGGATGGGGTCTCCGCCGATCTTCCTGTAGACCACCGCCCGGTGGGCCAGCCTGCTGACGAATTCCGGGATGATCGCGATGCCGAGCCCGGCGGCGACGAGGCTCGTCAGCGAGGCCGCCTCGACGACCTGATAGGTGATGCGCGGAGAGAAGCCTGCGTCGAAGCAGTGCTGCCAGAGATGCCTTGCGAAGAGGGAGTCCTCGAGCCGCAGGAACACGAACCTCTCGTCGCGGAGGTCCGCGAGCCTGATCCGCGTCCGCGCCAAGGCGTGGTCCCGGGGGAGGACGACACTGACGGACTCCCGCCAGGCGAGCTCGCCGATGATCTCGCCGTCCTGGGGCGGGCAGCGCAGGAAGCTGAGGTCGGTCTGCCCGGATTTCAGCGCCCTGACCTGCCGATCCGGCGACATCTCGTGAAGGCGCAGGTCGACGTCGGGATAGGCGAGGGCGAATCCCCTGATCGCCCCCCCGAGGGGGCCGGTCAGCATCGATCCCGTGAGCCCGATGTTGAGGATCCCGGCCGTTCCGCCGCCGATCGATCGCGCCCGCCTGACGGCTTCGTCGGCCCGCTCCAGGATCGCGAGCGCCTGCGCCAGGAAGTCCTCGCCGGCTCGCGTCAGGGCGACGCGCCGGGTCGTACGCGTGAACAGCGCGGTGCCGATCTCGCGCTCCAGGTCCCTGATCTGCTGGCTGAGCGGTGGCTGGGCGACGCCGAGGCTCTCGGCGGCCGCCGTGAAGCTGAGGTTTCGCGCGACGGCCACGAAGTAGCGCAGGTGCCGGATCTCCATGGGTTTTTCATATCAAAAACATATAAAACAAGACAGAAGAAATATTTGACGTCTAGATCGACCGGAACAATCGTGCAGAAGGCGACGCCGAGTGTTCGCCGCACTGCACAATGCCGCCAGCGCCGCAGAGGGCGTCCCGCGGCCGAGCCACCGACGCGCCAGGGCCGGGCGGTCGGACGAACGAGAGGCCCGATGGCATCCGGGAGGTTTCGATGAGGCGGTTCTTCGCATCGCTGTTCGGTCAGGTCGTTGCCGCCCTCGTCCTCGGCGTGGTCGTCGGCGTGGCCTGGCCGGACTTCGCGGTCACGCTCAAGCCCCTCGGCGATGCGTTCATCAAGCTCATCAAGATGGCGATCGCGCCGCTGGTGTTCGGCGTCGTCGTGCACGGCATCGTCGGCGCCGGCGACCTGAGGAAGGTCGGCCGCGTCGGGCTCAAGGCGCTGATCTACTTCGAGGTGGTGACGACCATCGCCCTCGCTCTCGGCATTCTGCTCGCCTACGCGTTCGGGCCCGGCCACGGCATGAACGTCGATCCGGCGAGCCTGGATGGGACGGCGCTCGCCGGCTACACCAGTCACGTCAAGGAGGTCACCGGCACCGTCGGCTTCCTCATGAAGCTCGTGCCGACCACCCTCGTCGACGCCTTCGCCAAGGGCGATATCCTGCAGGTCCTGATCATCGCGATCCTGTTCGGCTCGGGCCTCTCGCTCCTGGGCGACCGGGGCCGCCCGCTCGCCGACAGCCTGGAGCGCATCACCGAGGTCCTGTTCAAGATCATCGGCTTCATCGTGAGGCTCGCCCCGCTCGGCGTGCTGGGGGCGGTCGCGTTCACGGTGGGCAAGTACGGCGTCGGCTCCCTGAAGCAGCTCGGCATGCTGGTGGGCCTGTTCTACGCGGGCGTCGCGTTCTTCGTGCTCGTGGTGCTGGGCGCCATCATGCGCCTGGCCGGCTTCAGCATCCTCAAGTTCCTCGCCTACCTGCGGGAGGAGCTGACGGTCGTGGCCGGCACCGCCTCCTCGGACAGCGTGCTGCCGCAGGTGATGCGCAAACTGGAGCGGCTCGGCATCCGGGACTCGACCGTCGGGCTCGTGATCCCCACCGGATACTCGTTCAACCTCGACGCGTTCTCGCTCTATCTCACCCTCGCGACCGTCTTCATCGCCCAGGCGACCAACACGGACCTGTCCTTCGGCCACCTGCTGCTGATCCTCGGCGTCGCCCTGCTGACGTCGAAGGGGGCCCACGGCGTGCCGGGCTCGGCCATCGTCGTCCTCGCCGCCACCCTGTCGGCGGTTCCGGACATCCCGGTGATCGGGCTCGTCCTCCTGCTGTCGATCGATTGGTTCATCGGCATCGCCCGGGCGCTCGGCAACCTGATCGGCAATTGCGTGGCGACCGTGGTGATCGCGGCCTGGGAGGGCGACATCGACCGCGCGCAGGCCCACCGCGTCCTGAACGGCGAGGTGGCGACCGACACGGCCGAAATCCTCGAGGCGCCCGTCGCGGAGATCCGGTCCGCCTGAGCGCGGGCGGCCGCCCCATCCCACATCCCATTTCGGACCAGCGGAGAAGCACCATGAACGCATCGACCTACCACGCCGCATGCGGGGGATTGCCGGGACAGGGCGCGCTGATGACCGGCCGCGCGGTGTTCACGGAGGCCTACGCGGTCATCCCCAAGGGCGTGATGCGCGACATCGTCACGAGCCTGCTGCCGGGCTGGCACGGGACGCGGGCCTGGATCCTGGCGCGCCCCCTGTCGGGCTTCGCCGAGACCTTCGCGCAGTACCTGATGGAGGTCGCGCCCGGCGGCGGTAGCGAGCGGCCCGAGCCCGACGCGGGGGCCGAGGGCGTCCTGTTCGTGGTGGAGGGCGGCCCGAGCCTCGTCCTCGACGGCCGGACCCATGCCCTGCGTCCCGGCAGCTACGCCTACCTGCCGCCCGGCGCGGATTGGCGGCTGCGCAACGACGGCGCCGCGCCCGCGCGCTTCCACTGGGTCCGCAAGGCCTACGAACCCGCCCCGGGCCTCGAGGTGCCGGAGGCCTTCGTCACGCACGAGGCCGAGATCGAGCCGGCCGGCATGGCCGGCTGCGACGGGGCCTGGGCGACGACCCGCTTCGTCGCGTCCGACGACCTGCGCCACGACATGCACGTCAACATCGTCACGCTGCAGCCCGGCGCCACGATCCCCTTCGAGGAGACGCACGTGATGGAGCACGGCCTGTTCGTGCTGGAGGGCAAGGCGGCCTACCGCCTCAACCGCGACTGGGTCGAGGTCGAGGCCGGCGACTTCATGTGGCTGCGCGCCTACTGCCCGCAGGCCTGCTACGCGGGCGGCCCCGGTCGCTTCCGCTACCTGCTCTACAAGGACGTGAACCGCCATCCGGCCCTCGCGCCGCGCGGGGCCGCCCGGTGAGCGGCGCGCCCGGGAGTCCGTTCGCCGACCGGTCCCTCACCGCCCAGCCGCTGACGGCCGAGGCCTTCGCGCCGTTCGGCGCGGTGATCGACCGGGCGGGGGCCGCACCGCGCCCGATGAACGCCGGCATGGCGCGCCGCTTCCACGACCTCGCCTCGGTCGAGATCGACGGTCCGGACGGGCGCGTGGTGATCGGGCTGGTGGAGGCGGAGCCCTACGCGCTGCCGCTGAGCCTGAGCCTCGTCGAGCGCCATCCCCTCGGGGCGCAGGCGTTCGTGCCGCTGACCGGGGCGCCGTTCCTGGTCGTGGTCTGCCCGGACGAGGGCGGCCGGCCGGGCCGGCCATGCGCCTTCGTGACGGAGCCCCACCAGGGCGTCTGCTACGCCCGGGGCACCTGGCACGGCGTGCTGACGCCGTTCGGCGCGGCCCAGAGCTTCGTGGTGATCGACCGGGGCGGGCCGGGGGTGAATCTGGAGGAGCACGTCTTCGAGACGCCCTGGACCATCCACGTCCCGGGCGCGCCCTGACGACCGAGCCGGTCCGGGCAGGCGTTCGAGCCGCAGCTCACCGGCCTTGCCGTCGGCGGCCTGTCCGCCGGTCAGCAGGAAGGCGAGCGGGCGGCAGAAGCGGTCGGTGAGGGCGTGGATCTTGGTCGTACGCCCGCCCCGCGAGCGGCCGACGGCCTGACTTTGCTCCCCCCTTCGCCACCGGCAGCGCAGCGGTGCGCCTTCACCGCGGTGGAGTCGATCAGCACCTGGGAGGGCGGTCCGCCGGCCTGGGCCAGCGTCTCGAACAGCCCGACCCAAACCCCCTGGCTGCCCAGTGCACGAATCGGTTGTAGAGCGTCGTCTTCGGCCCGTAGGCATCCCGCGGCGCGTCTGTCCAGCGCCCACCGGACTTGAGCACATGGACGATGCCGCTGATCACCCGCCGGTCGTCCACGCGCGCCTTGCCCCGCGTGTCGGTGGGCAGGTGCGGCGCGATCTTCGCAAACTGCTCGTCCGCCAGCCAGAACTGGTCCCTCGGCCCCTCCCGCAGGAGCCGTGAATCACACCCGAGCCGGCCACGCCACCTTCATGGGTCCAGACGCTAGAAAGCAGTTCGCGACGCTACACACAGCAGCAGAATACCCAACCTGGGCCTGATCGCTCGCCTCCTTGACGCGCACCAGCCGCGCAGTCCGTCGCAATTTGCAGCGGACTGCGCGGCAAGGCCTATGCTACTCGAAGGTGCCATCGCCTAAGGGTGCACGACCCTCCAGCGCTCCGAACTGCAGGAAGTGACCCAAGGGATTTGCGCCTGCGGTCCGCACATCCCCATTCCCCGCCAAATAGTTCGTGGTGTCGAACAGTCCTGACGGATCCCGGCCCTCCTTCCAGCCGTACGTGTCGTAGTGCAGCAGCGGATCCACGCCGGCACCCTTCACATCCGTATATGCGTTCAGGTAGCCAGCAACGTCGAATAAGGCGTTCGGACTGCGGCCCTCGCGCCAGCCGTAGGTCTCGTAGTGTCGATAGGCAGCCTCTGCGGCATCAGCCACGGTGCGGCTAGCCTGCACGCTACGTCCGACATCGGGGTTGCTCAGCAAGTAGTATTCCGCGTCGAAGCTGCCGTGGATGATGCTGCTCGCACTGCCGATCGCGGATGAGATCTCGCGTCCCTCGGCGCGCCCGTATTGTAGGTAATGGAACAGGGGATCGATGCCTGCGGCCCTCACATCCGGGTTCCGGGCAAGGTAGAGCTCGTTGTCGAAACCCGCTGCCGGGTCTCTTCCCTCTCGCCATCCAGACTGATCGTAGTGGGCGAGCGGATTGATGTTGGCAGCTGCGACGTCAGGATTGGCGAAGCGATACGCGTTCGTATCGAACAGCTCGTCCGGATTGCGTCCCTCCTTCCACCCATACTGATCGTAGTGCACGTCTGGGTCGACGCCGGCCGCTGCTACGTCGGGGTAGCGGTTCTTGTAGAAGGCGTCGTTGACGAGCGGCATACCGTCCGGATCGCTCGTCACAGCGGCCAATTGGTAGGTCCGCGTGAGCACGTCGCTCTGCCCCGAGCTGTAGCTTGTCTGAACCAGCGCGACCGAACCGTTGAGGAGGGCCGCTGACAACTGAGAGTTGATCGTATTCCCAGTTCCGTTTGGTGCGCCGGCAGGATTGGATGCCGAAACCAGACCCAGCATTTGGCCATCAGGAGAAAACAGCTCCGAGACTTCACTGTTGAGCAGAAGCCCTCCCGAATACTCCCCAGCATACCTATCATAGTTGGCCAATATGTTGCCATCGGCCGCGACTGATAAGTTAATGTCTCCGACTGGCCGCCTGCTGAAGTTAAATCCGCTCAGTCCACCGGGCCCAATCGCGCGCTCATCAGTCAATGTACCAAATGACGAAATTGTCCTAAATACAAACTGGTCGGCATAAATGCTCTGACTGCTGCGATAGGCAATTGCAACTTGATTGTCCGGCAAAGTCGTCGCGGAAATTGGAGTAATTTGCCCATTCGACAATGTGATGAGTTGGGTTTTTGACTTGCCGTCGCGATCGAATATCTGCACGCCGGCGAGGCCATATTTGTAAGATCCACTAAGGCCGAGCAGCGACGCGGTCTGTCCTACGCTAGCCAGTGTGAACCCGCCGTCGCCTAGTGGAGATACCGCGAGATCTGTAAAGCCGCCGGTATCATACGAGATCGTGGAGCTGAGCTGGAGGGGGCCGGTAAGCACCGCTCCGTCCGGCGAAAGGATGCTTCCGACAAGTCTGCTGCCGGTAGGGCCCCATCCGGTTGCCCAGGCCACGAGGAGACGTCCATCGGACAAGGCTGTTATCGTCGGCAGTCTCGGAAGCAAGTCGCTCGCATCCGGCTGGGCATTCAGCGTAGTCGCACCTGCTCGCGGTGCACCATCGGCGCCGAAAAGGCGTACGTTCAGGCTGGCTTGCGGATTGCTGTCGGAAGCGGGCCGCAGCAGAGCGACAGCGAAGCCGCCGGATGGCAGAGCCGTTACCGAACTCTGATCTCCGGGCCCGATGAGGATATCTCCGGAAGTAGGCTTCCCGGTTGCACCGTAGACCCGCGCGTGGGTTGACGAAGAGCCGGACGTTGGCGTGTCCGCCCACGTGACGACGTACCCTCCCGTTGCAAGCGCTGTAATGTCGGAAGCAGTTTGATTGCCGGCTGGATCGCGGCTTGTGATCAGGGCGGCAGTTGGGAGGTAGGGAGGCACGCAGGTTCCTCTAAGCTAAGGCAACAGCATCTCGTAAAGCTGGCCGTCGGTCCACCAACCCTAAGTCGAAAAGTATACCAACCTCAATCTTGCGATAGTCGAACGTCTACGAAAAGTTGCATCAAAATCACAGGCAAGCTGCTTCGCGGTTGCTGATTTAGCCTATCCCGTAGCAGTTCATGGCAGCTCGGTCGACGGTGATCCCAGCCAGGGCTCGATAAGCCCAGTGCGTGGTCCCGGCCATGGCGTTGGGTGCCGCTGGCTAAGCCGAGTGCCCACTGCGTCATCAGGGCGCGCGAGACAGGCTGATCGAACAGGGGCAGCGCCTGCGAGCAATCGAGCGTGCCGACGCCGGCGATGTTGCCACCCTCGGCTCGCGCCGCGCCAGCTACGAGGCAAGCGCAGAGCGCCGGCGTCACGGCGGCGCGCTTTGTGTGAGACGGCTCCGTGAGACGCACCAGCCGTGTCGGATTAAGTGGTTGATTTTGCTGGCGCGCCCTACGGGAATCGAACCCGTGTTTTCGCCGTGAAAGGGCTGGTCTAAGTTGTCCGATAGCGTCCTAGGGCGTCCAGCTATCACATTGTCTTCGTTGAATTTTTAGGCGCGTGCCCGCTTGGCACGTCCAGCGTCGTGCGGTACGAAATGGGTACGTCGGCAGGACACAAACTGGACACGAGACAATGCCCCGCAGCGCCCGTGCCGCCAAGCTCGAAACCCGTACTAGCCGGCTCAAGCTGCCGGTAGCGGGCAAGCCGGTGTTCGTGCGCGTGATCCCCGGCGTCTCGCTTGGCTACCGTCGAACCGCGACTGCTGGCTCATGGGTCGTGCGTGTTGCCAACGGGGCCAGTGGCACATGGACGAAACGCATCGCGACCGCCGACGATCTCTCGGACAGCGATGGCGAGACCGTCCTGACGTTCTGGGAAGCGCAGGATCGCGCGAAGGCGGGAGCGCAGGGCGAGCACGCCAGCAGTAAGCGCGGAACCCCGCTCACGGTCGAGCGCGCGGCGGAAGCCTACTGGACCAGTCTCGAGGCGCGCAGCAGCCGCACGGCCTATGATGCTCGCCTCCGGCTGAAGCGCATCTTCCTGCCGCGCTTCGGCGCGAGCCGCATTGAGGATCTGACCCGCCGCCAGTTGGAGGCATGGCGCGACGGCCTCGTGCGTAAGGACGGCGATGCCGAGCGGCGGCGGCGCAGCCAGGACACGGCCAACCGCGTGCTTAGTATCGTGAAGGCTTGCCTCAACCACGCCGTCGGGGACCCCGCGAACCGACTCTCCGACGACAGCGCGTGGCGGCTCGTGCGGCCCTTCCAGGGCGTGGCCCGGGCGCGCGAAGTGCATTTCACCGTGCCCGAGATGCTGCGCCTGCTCGATGCGGCGAACAGCGCGGCCTTTCGCGACCTCCTCACGGCTGGTTTCCTTACCGGCGCGCGTTACGGGGAACTTTGCGCCTGCGAGGTGCGCCACTTCGATCTCGCTCGCGAGACGCTGTACGTCCCGCGCGGCAAGACCGGCCCGCGCACCGTCATCCTCCAACCCGAAGCTGCCGCCTTCTTCGCACGAGTTGCTGGGACGCGCGGTAAGAATGAGCCGCTCCTTAAGCGGCCGGACGGCGAAGGCTGGAAACCGAGCGATCAGCAGCGCCCGATGAAGGAGGCCATTGCGAAGGCTGGGCTTGATCCCGAGGGCACATTCTATGCCCTGCGTCACTCCTACATCTCACGAGCCATCGAGGCGGGTATGCCGCTGACCGTGCTGGCAGAGAACTGCGGGACGAGCGTGCGGATGATCGAGAAGACCTATGCCAAGGTGCTGGCCGACAAGCGGCGCGAGTTCATCGTGATGGCTGCGCCTCGGCTTTTCGCTGCTTAACGGCATTTCTGAATCGGATGAGGCAAATTTTGGCGGACTATGATCGTACCCGCGAAGCGACTGTCGCCGAACTTCGCGTTGTAACAAGGAGATTACAGCGTAGTTTGCTTGTTACTTTCAAGTACCGCCTTGTAAGCCAAGCTCAAGCTGCGCCTGTTGAGAGGGGATACGCTGTTTGGGCTAAAAACGGGGAAAAAGGACCGCAGCCCGACGTGGATGTGGCGTCATTCCGGGCTGCAATCTACAATCAAGCAGCCGCCGCACGTCAACTCGATGCATTCATTCGAGTTTCAAGCGTGGTGGCATATGAGTTGTGTCAGGCAGCCATTCGTGGGTTCGAGGCTAGAGAGATAACGGTACCGTACATGTCTTTGCGAGGCTTGATCGAGCGAACGGCTCATGCGGCAGCTCTCGCCAATGCAATAAGATCGCTAACAGAAGCGTTGCCGTCGCCAGATGGGCCGAATCTACCTCTCCTAAATGTAGCAGACAAGATCGGCAAAGCGCTCTACGGGACAAAGATTGACTGGCAGAAGCTGCGCGAGGTCGGTTTTGGTGAGAGTAAAGAATCTGTTGCTTATGTTCATAAGGACATGACAATGGACGTCTCGGCACGAAGCATTCTCAGTGCTATCGACAAATTGGACAAAAAAATTCCGGGCCTGCGGATTTCTTACGATACATTATGTGAGTATCTGCATCCAAACGTCGGCGATTTGTATTCAGCGACAGCAAGATCTTATTCTTTGCTTGACGGCTATGGCACTCGCCACATAATTAGAGAGCTCGGATTAGGGCCGAAAGATTTATCGACAGCTCCCGACCTTGAGCATGTGATGTCTGGCGTCCTCGCAGTCTGCTGCGAGATGCTCCGCGAGTTGCCAGATGCGATTGATGAATTGCAGACAACATCCTGGGCTGCAAACATCTTTGCAATGAAATATGCACATCGGATCCGTAAGCTTTATCGGCACTATTTTCAAAAAAATGATTTTTGCCCATGCCTATCTGGACTTCGAGTTCGCGATTGCAAGCGAATAACTTAATGGCTGGCCGCTCGACCGAGCGTCCGGCACCGGGCCAGCTTGCTGAGTGCAGCGACGATCTCAGCCTCGCTGATGTCGTCGGGATCGAAGGGATTGCCGTGCCACGCTTGCATGGCCTTATGCTCGCGGTGACGCGAATGTGTGAGCGCTCGGACGAACTCGTCACACCCGGCACTCCGCCAACATCCTCGGGCGGGGCACGTCGCGCGCCGGATAAGAAGCGGGGGTAATCCGCTGCCGAATCAGCCGCCACCACGGCCTCGACCACGACCTCGTGCCGCCAGTCGTCGTCGAAGTCGTAGGTGTAGCCGAATCGCCTGATCCCGCGCTTGACTAGCGTGGCGAGGCGCATCGTCCTCTCGGAGCGGATCGGGTCGATGCTGTCCCACTCAGGGTCCGGTACGCCGTATCGCACCTCGCCGACCTCGAAGAGGTGGAGTGGTAGCCCTCCCACAAGAACGCCGCCTGGATCACGTCGTGCAGGGCCTTGAGCGTCGCGGTGAGGGGCACCTCGACCTGCCGCCAAATGGCTGGCTCGATGCCCTCCAGGCTGATGCGTAGCCGGGCGATTTGCTCGGCTTTGACCAACTCGGTCATGGTGGCCACCCACAGCAGAGGATGCTCTGCCTGATTGATCCTCCGATCCCCATATCGGATCAATCGTCTGAGGCTCGCCTAAGCCTCGGGCCTCGATGCTGCTGCCCCCGTGAACGCCCGGCTGCCGAAGGAGACGCTCGCCGGTACGGTCGAGCGGGTGACCTTCCACAACGCCGACAACGGCTTCTGCGTGCTGAAGGTGCAGGCACGGGGCAAGCGTGACCTCGTGCCGGTCATCGGCCATGCCCCAGCCATCGGAGCGGGTGAGTGGGTGGTCGCCACCGGCCTCTGGTTCACCGACCGGCAACACGGCCTTCGATTCAAGGCCGAGACGCTGAAGGTTACGCCGCCGACCGGAGCTGAGGGCATCGAGAAGTATCTTGCCTCCGGCTACATGCGCGGCATCGGTGCGGCTATGGCCAAGCGGATCGTGGCGATGTTCGGCGAGGCCACCTTCGAGATCATCGAGGCTGAGCCCGACCGCCTGAAAGAGGTCGCGGGCATCGGTCCGACCCGCGCCGCTCGCATCGTCTCCGGCTGGGCCGAACAGAAAGCCGTGCGGGAGATCATGCTGTTCCTGCACGCCCACGGCGTCGGCACGGCGACGGCACGGCGCGGGCGGTGTGGATCTTCGCGACCTACGATCACCAAGCTATCAAGGTCATGAGGGAAGATCCTTACCGGCCCGCGCGCAACACGCAACATCCGAGGCATCGGGTTAAAGATGGCGAATACCATCGCGATGCGGCTCGGGCTTGTCACCAACGCAACCCAATGCCTGCGGGCGGGGGCGTCCTATGCCCTGCTGACCGTTACCGACGAGGGCCACTGCGCGCTTCCGGTCTTCGCCCTCGTCGCGCTGGCCGTCGAAGTCGTGGACGTTGAAAGCAGTGTGATCCGCACGACATTGGTGAAGGTGCTGGGCGAGGGCGAGGTCGTCCAGCGATTAGCGAACTTTCAAGGTCCGAGATGAGCATTTTGCGATCACATAAAAGCCACTATTGCAGAATTCGGCGGACAACGCTACTGTCTCTTCAGCATCTTACAACGAGGCCGAAATCGATAATCAGATTAGCCGCATGTCCGGTTTACGGCTCAAGGATTTGGTTCGAACCAAAGGGAGGTTGTATTGAAAAAGTTTCTCTTTCTATTTTTGGCAACAATGCTTTGTTTTCCGCTGATGGCGAAAGCAGAGTGTTCCAGTTCGCAAATTGTGAGCCTCGCGTCAGCAGGGTTTAGCAAGGAAGAAATAAAGAGAATTTGCGGCGAGGGAATAACCACCGCAAATCCAGTCACGATAGTTTTAAGAAACGAACTTATTGAATATGTTCTGAATTCTGTTGGGGACGTAAGATCGGACATTGATCTTGGCGATACCGGACGGGTCTCGGGCTTGGAGTTTAAAATTTGCGAGCCGACGAGTGTCGATAAGGCTAGAGTACTAGTCGTTGCGGCATTAGATACATCTGAGACACGTAAGCCGTCGCATTCAAAAGGAATATTTGCGGACAATGACTGCAGCGCGCCCTTATCTGCGACAGCGGATCGAATTGTGGCCACAGCAGATCCTTCAAGATGGGTTCCTATTGCGGCACAGCAAATATTTATATCCGAAATAATTGTAGAAGCGGGTAGTGCTGGTCTAATTGGAAGAATTTCCAAAATAGACTATCCAAATTCTAGCAGCATAAATTCAGAAAGCAGAGCACGTATTTTGTCTTCTATCAAGGCTAAGGACGATATTGTATTCCGTACGCACGCACTAAGAGTGCCACTATTTGTCGGAAAATCAGACTACAAAATTGTCCCAGCAGGCGAAAATGCGTTTGTTGAAGTGAAATTCTTCAAATCGTACGTTGGTGTGGTCACAGCCCTGAAGGAAGCTTCTATCAAGTCACAGAGTAAGGAAAGGCTCGAAGCCCTCAGCGCCAAGTTAAACTCTGTCGCAAATGCCAACATTGCTGTTCTCGTCCCGATTGCGGAAGCTAACGAGCTTGTACAGTCGTATCTGAAATACGTGGCGATTTCAGTGCCGACAACCCCTTTGATCGGAGATCTCGTGTTCAAAAAACTGGGTGTAGGAGTGGCGGCAAACAATCTAGTAATTAACGGTAGTTTCTTGGACTCCCAGACGAACGCATATGACTTTGCTGTACAGCTGAACGGTAAAGACCTGCTGTT
This sequence comes from Methylobacterium sp. A54F, assembly GCF_053346035.1. NCBI lineage: Bacteria > Pseudomonadati > Pseudomonadota > Alphaproteobacteria > Hyphomicrobiales > Methylobacteriaceae > Methylobacterium > Methylobacterium sp. A54F. Next base: position 145,042 of record NZ_JBKFBF010000010.1, read on the forward strand.
CAAAAGCGCAGAAATCAGTCCCGTTTCGGTGGTTTGTAATCCCGAAAACATAGCGAGTTATGCCGCTTGTATCCTAAGGAACTCGGCGAAGGTGGAAATATCAAAATCCATAAGCCAAATGATGACATTGTTTGGGACTGGAAAAAGGTTTATACCTGACACGCACGAAGCTCCGGTCTCCTTAAACGACATCCAGTTAAACTTGAAGATTGCAGTCATTGAGCAAGAGCTTCAGCAAGAGAATGTACAGGGTGTGGGCCACATAGGCGTTGAGAGTCGCTGACGGTATTACTAGCACTACGAGTCTCGATCATGCTTGCATGGCATCGGAATGCCGCACTGAGTCGAAAACGAAATGCTAGTTTCCGATAACTAAAGAGTACGTGCTCGTATATGTTGCCGCGATGACATTGAGAGGATGAGACATGGCAGCTCTCGGGAAGATTACCGCCTTGACTGTAATGTTTGCAATAAGCATTACACAATATGGCTGTGCAACCTGTCAGATCAAGCCCGATCCGCCCGTGCCGATCTCTCCGGGTTGATATGAACCGCGGAAGCCACGATGACGGGCAGATATAAAAGGTTGGCCAGCCATGCCGAAGAAAGTCAGTGATTACGAGCGTATTTAGGCATTAAACTCGGCCCTAACTTCGTTCATGGTTTTGATAAAGTCCCTTTGGGCCTGTGTACGGGGAGCTTGAACATGCGTTGCCTGATAATCGCTATCGTCCTCGGCACTAATCTTGCATTAACCAACATGGCCTTAAGTGATGTTGCTTCGGATGCGTTGCTAAGTAAGATCAATTCGTTATTTAAACCGGCCAGCATACTTCGACCCCAGTGGGAAGCGATAGATGCTGCCGAAATGGCCCTCACAAAAATCACGAAACCGTCGATTGCGCTCTCTTTAGACCCCGCGCCAGTTACGAGTGCGGCAGAGCGCGAGGTCCTTCAAGCGCTTCCTCAACTTTCGAAAATACGAATAAAATTTGGAAGACAGGTTGCTGAGATCGATGCTAAATTCGATTTAATGAGCGACGAAGGAAATATCAAAGTATCAGGGACTGTCTTGGGATACATGTCTGTTCGGCCCGTTCCTGACGCCTTTGTCATAGGTCCAGTATTCAAACAAGTAAGACTCACGAAAGCAGAAATCAGAGGCGTAGCCGATCTTGATGCTGCCACATCTGCAACGAATGATTTGCTAGATAAGTTCATTGATGGGCTGAACCGAATAATAATAAATGGGCCTGAACTCCGTATACCAGTGCGGATGTCGCTGTCTGAAACTCTCAACATTTCAGACTTGGCTGCAAGGACTGATCCCTCAACGAGGCTAAAGACAGAGGGCGAAATCAGCGCGTATTTGCACGTACATCAACTCTCCCTACTGATCGACTCAACGAAAATCGAAATCCTGGTTGAAGCACGCGCCGGACAGGGAACTTATGGACCTGCCTTCCCGTCCGCCGCGCCAGCTGATCTCTCCAAATCGAAGCTTGATGATAAGTTCAAAGCCTTTCGCGAAAGTTTCAGATCCAAGTCTGATATATTATATAAACAAAGAGACTCCGACGGTAATACTTGGATAGCTGTAAGTAAAGCTACAATATCAGAACTAGTTAATTATACATTTGATGATGTAAGACTTTGCATAGGGCAGCAAAATTTTCAACAGGACGTACAAATTCCAAGCCACGACATTGAGCCGTTTGCTGACCAGCCTGTCCTTGACTGTTCTCCGACACGCACATGCGGTGTGGCATCGCAGTGCTCTCGAAATGAAGATACCCGAAACTGCAGTGGATGTTTAGCTCGTCGATTCTGGGATGGCGGCTGTATTCAGGAGGGGAATGACCCGTTTTGCGAGGCTCAGAAAGCTCTCCAAAACACCGGGTACGCAGTCGCTTACAATACCTGTCTTGGGAAGGAGGCTGCTGCAAAATTTGACTGTGAGCGTCTCAAGGTGATGGAGAAAGCCGGATGCGAAGCAAACAAAGAATGGCTGTCTCGTGTCCAAAAGATTGGAGCTATAGGCAGTGTCTCCGGAGACATGTCAGTAAAGGGTGAATATCAACTCTGTCTCAGAAATATAAAATCTTCACCTGCGCTCGACCGATATTCGTTCTCCGCGGAGATATCTGCTGACATGACTCTTTTGGGGAATTTCCAGTTCGTGCCGAAAGATCTTGGGCACCTTCTTGCTTGCGTCGCGCAATGGACCGAGGGTTTCAACGCGCACACGAAGATACCGCGTCAGATTATAAATATTTCCGGAAGAGTTTCTTACGATAATAGCAACAAGGGCTTGATTTCGAACATAACAACCGATGAATTTCAGGTTTCAGCGGATGTTGACCCTCCGCCATTTGATGCCGTCTTCGGTCAAAATCCCCACTTATATGTAAATTGCTTACCCGCAGCTGCGCTAAAGTTAGTTAATGTTAGCGCAAGATTATTCCGGCAAGACGATATAAATCAGTATTTTGGGAAAAATATTAGACAAAAAATTGATAGTCAGGCGTTCTCTTTCGGTATTGCAACGCGTAGTGTTGTGGTTGGCGATAAGGTTTATACTGGCTCTGCGCGTTCGTACGATGGCTCACTGGTTTACCAACTGTCTATGAATTCGGACGTAGCTAAAATCCCTAAAACTTTGATTGTCGCTGGTTACAATGGGACAACGTACGTGAACGGAGTTTTTCAGAAACAACCATCCGGGAAGTGGTCCGAAAAGAATGATCAAGGATCAACTGAGTTTATTTTCAATCCAGTGTCAGAAAGCGCAGGTAGAATACTGCTTCGCGATGAGAGCAGAAAGATGTTGCTAGACATTGACACCGTTTCGAAGAGGATGCGGTGGAAAACAGCGGAGACAAACGATTGGGTGCCCTTGTATAATGTTGTAGCAGCTTTCCGCTAAGGCATCCATTTGGTGCCCTTACTCTCGGCAATCCTCCGCCATTCACGGTGTGGTCGAGGCGTGCAAATTGGATTCCGTGTTGTGCACATCGGGGTATACCCCCGCTTGACGTCACGGCTGCTCCGACGGGCTGCGTCACGTTCGGGTGAAAACTGGGCGATGTGACGGTCGTGCAGGCAAGCCTAAACCCTGATGTGCCGCTGAACCATGCCCGAGCGATGCTGGCCGACAGACGTATCATCGCGGCAGGGTGAAGTCGGCTCAGGGACTGACGTCGAGCGCGATCACGCGATGGCCGGCGATCTCCGCGAGCGGCACGTTGGCCGTGAGGTACTCCTCGACCCGCTCCCTCGTGAGCGGGTCCGTTGCCCAGCCGTCGCCAGTGAAGTGCTGGTTTAGCCCGAGGGTGTGCCACAGAAAAACGCGGGCGTTCGCCGCCGTATCGGAGCACGCCTCGTAGCGCGCGACACTCATATGGTCGGGATGCCCGGCATCGTCCTTGACCGCCCCCGACACGAGCGCCGGGTTGATCTTGGCGACGAGCGCTTGGTCGCGGATCGCATCCCGCCAGCGCAGGAGCTTGCGAGCAACCTCCGGGTAGACCACCTCGACCATCGCGAAGACGCCGGCCCAGTCTGCGCGCGCGCACTCCGACTGCGGCAGAACAACGAGCCGCCAGCCCATGCCCTCGACGACCTTCTCGCGCAGCCACGCCGCGTCCTTACCGATTCCGAGCACGATCTTCGCCCCGCTGCGGCCGATCATGCTGCGCAGCCCCGCCGGCCCTGTCACCCATGCCAGCCGTCGCCCGCTTGCGAAGGCCAGCATCGTGAACTCCGCCTCGCTCTTACCCCGCACTACACGGCCGCACACGCCGGCGAGCGCGCCGGGCACAGGCCGCCCGCCCTCGAACAGGGCGACGTAAGCTGTGGGATCGACCGTGACTGCCGCACCGACCCGTTGGCTCATGTCCGCCCTCCCATGCTAAAGCTTGGCCGTGCAACCCTACCGTGAACCTGCCTCTGCGCCCAGCGCCGCCTCGGCCACCTTCCGCGCCTGCGTCCATCGGGGCACGCGCGAGATCGGCGGCACCTGCGTCGAGTTGGCCTGCGCGGGCGAGCGGCTTCTCCTCGACCTCGGCCTGCCCCTCGATACCGACCCGACCGCCAACGCTGCCCTCCTGCTGCCGGCGGTGGCGGGCCTGCACGGAGCGGATGCGAGCCTGCGGGCGGTCGTTGTCTCGCACGGCCACGCCGATCACTGGGGCTTGCTACCCTACGCCCGGCCCGGCGTACCCGTAATCGCCGGCGCGGCCACGACGCGTATCCTGCGCGCGGCCTCGCCCTTCGTGCCGCGCGCCTTGCCGCCGGCCTTCCTCGATGAGAGCGGCCCCGTGCTTGAGGACGGCGTAGCGCTCGACCTCGGCCCCTTCCGCATCACGCCCTTCCTCGTGGACCACTCGGCCTACGATGCCTACGCGCTCCTCGTGGAGGCCGGCGGGCGGCGGTTGTTGTACTCCGGCGACCTGCGCGCCCACGGCCGCAAGGGCGCGCTCTTCGAGCGCCTACTGCGCGACCCGCCGTGCGGCGTGGACGCGATGCTGATGGAGGGATCGAGCCTCGGTCGCCTCGCCCCTGACCAGCGCTTCCCGAGCGAGAGCGAGATCGAGGCGGCCCTCGTCGAGCGCTTGCGCGCGCCGGGCCTTGTCGCAGCCTGCGCTTCGGCCCAGAACATCGACCGCGTCGTCACCCTCTACCGCGCGGCCAAGCGCACCGGGCGCACCCTCGTCCTCGACCTCTACGCGCTCGAAGTGCTGCGGGCGACGCAGAACCCGAACATCCCGGCTGCGGGTTGGCCGAACCTCGCCGTCTACGTGCCGCAGTACCAGCGCCGGCATATCGCCCGCACGCGGCGCTTCGACCTCCTAGCCCCTTTTAAGCCGCATCGCATCTACCCCGAGGGATTGGCTGCCCTTGCTCCGCGTGCCGTCATGCTCTTCCGCCCCGCGATGCTGACCGACCTGGACGCTCTCGGGGCCGAGGTCTGGACCGGCGCACGGGCGATCTTCTCGCAGTGGGACGGCTACCTCAAGGATGGGGCGGGGTCCGGTGCGAAGCTGCGCGCCGACTTCGCGGCACGCGAGGTCGGCTTCGAGGTAGTCCATACCTCGGGCCACGCCAGTATCGCGGACCTCAAGCGGCTCGTGGAGGCGGTGCGGCCCGGCGCGCTCGTGCCCGTGCATACCTTTGCGGGCGACCGCTTCGCGGAGCATTTCGGGGCAAGCGTCGTGAGACGCGGTGATGGGGAATGGTGGGCGGTATGAGCATGTCGGTCGCGCCGTTTCGACGTCGTCTGCCGGATGGGGCCTTGGCGTACCTGCGCACCCTGCCGGACTGGTGGCGCGACGTGCTCGCCTTGCGCTTCGAGGAACGACCGGGCGTACAGCAGCCCCTCCTCATCGCGATACGCGACGGCTACCTCAACGTCTACGCGCAGGGCCAGTCCGTGCTGAAGGTCGGATTCGACACGCGGCGCGGCGGCGAGGCCCGGCTGCGCTGCCGCATCCACCGCAAGTACGTGCGTGGGCCGCAGGCCGGGGATGGCTACGACCTCTTCGACGGCGAGAAGGTCACGGGGGGCGACGATGGCGCGGTGATCGCGACCTACGCAGGGCCGGACACGCTGCGTGGTTGGGTGGAGGCGGCACGGGGCTACGCCGGCGACGAGAAGAAGGGGGTGGCGGTGATCGCAGCCAGCCACCCCGAGGTCATCGACGTTGAGATGGCCTTGCCGGCGAACGCACCCGTCGCAGGTGAGGCGAAGGTCGCCAACCGCATGGATATCGTCGCGCTCGAGGAGCACGAGGGCGTGCGGCTCGCCTTCTACGAGGCGAAGCTGTTCGCGAACCCGGAACTGCGCGCCGACGATCTCAAGCCGCGCGTGCTGGGCCAGCTCCGGCGCTACCGCGACTACGTCTCGGCTCCGGATCGCCACGCCGAGGTGATCGCGGCTTACCGGAACGCCTGCACGGTGCTCGCCGAGATCTCCGCGATGCGGGGGACGGAGCCCGCGCCCCTCGTGCGTGCCGTTGCCGAGGATACCCCGCTCAGCCTAGATCCCGAGCCCCGGCTCGTCGTGTTCGGGCACGAGACGGCGCAGGTTGTCCCCGGCTCCTCATGGGACCGTCATGCCGCTGCGTTTCGGGACGGTGGCATCGCGCTCCTGCTGGGAGCCAAGCCGCACGACATCGCCCTGCACGCGCTGGGAGGGCCTTGACGCTGCCTATTGCGGGTGTGGTGTGTGGGGTGGGCCTACCACCCTGAGGTGACCACCCATGGCCCGCATCGGTTACGCCCGCGTATCAACCCTCGACCAAGACCTCGACGGACAGGTCGCTCGCCTTAGTGCCGAGGGCTGCACCCTCATCCGCTCTGAAAAGGTGTCGGGCGGGTCGCGCGAGGGCCGGACCGAGCTTGCCACCGTCATCGCCTTCCTTCGGGCAGGCGATGAACTCGTAGTCGCCCGGCTCGACCGGCTCGGGCGCGACACCCGCGACGTGCTCAACATCATCCACGAGGTCGAGCAACGCGGGGCGTTCGTCACCGTGCTCGACCCACACGTTTCGACGCAAGGACCGATGGGCCACGTCATGCTGACCGTGCTTGGCATGGTGGCGCAGATGGAACGCCGGTTCATCCGTGAGCGGCAACGTGAGGGCATCGAGCAAGCGAAGGCGGCCGGCATCTACCTCGGCGGCAAGCGCCGGCTGGACCGCGAGAGGATCAGGGCGCTGCACGCTGAGGGAAATGGCCCGGCCGCCATTGCGCGCGCGGTCGGCTGCTCGCGGATGCAAGTCTACCGGGTGCTGCAGGATGGTTGATCCGGTCGCCCGCCACTTGGGGGTGGCGGTCACAAGACGCTCCCGAACTGCCCGGCGGGGTGGTACTCTCTCCAAGAGAGGGCGTCGAATGTGCTGCCCTCGCGGTTGGTTTTTTCGGCGCTGGATGGGGGTCGTGTGAACGCGGTCGAGATCGAGGAAGCCGTATCGGAGTTGGCCGACGCGCCCTTCGATCCCAATGAGTTCCCCTTCGCCTTTCTGCAAGCTTTCGGCAACAAGGAGACGACCGTGCGACGGTTGCGTGCCCGGTCGGGTAACGCTTCCGACGTGCCCGGCGGGGTGCTCCAGCGCAGCAACATCCATCTCGCAATCTGCGACGAGGGTGCGGTCGGTGAGACGCTGCGGCTCCTACGAGAGAGTCCAAAGACTGCTGCCAACAAGGCGAAATTCGTTCTCGCTACGGATGGGGCCACGGTCGAAGCGGAGGAACTGGCGACCGGCGAGGTCGTCGCCTGTGACTTCGGCCGCCTCGGCGATCATTTCGGGTTCTTCCTTCCGCTCGCCGGCATCTCAACCGTTCGGCAGATTAAGAACAATCCTATCGACGTGAAGGCAACCGGTCGCCTCAACCGGCTCTACGTTGAGTTACTGAAGGACAATCCGGACTGGGGAACGCCTGAACGACGGCACGACCTAAACCATTTTATGGCTCGGCTTATCTTCTGCTTTTTTGCAGAAGACACGGGCATTTTCCTTAAAGAGAGCCAATTTTCCGAAACTATCCGACGGATGAGCGACGCCGGTGCAGGTAACACGCATGAGGTCATTGCCGAGCTATTTCGCGCAATGGACACCCCCACAGAGTATGAGGGCAGGCCCGACGAACGATTTCGAAAAGCTGCGGGCATCAAGACGTGGGCCGACAAGTTCCCGTATGTAAACGGTAATCTTTTCGCGGGAGCGGCTGAATGTCCATTCTTTAGCCGAATCGCACGTTCCTACCTGTTACGGGCGGCGGAACTTTCTTGGCGCGACATCAATCCTGATATCTTTGGTTCTATGATACAAGCCGTGGCCGACGATGCTGAGCGCGGAGCCCTTGGCATGCATTATACGTCCGTGCCAAACATCCTGAAAGTGCTGAACCCGCTCTTCCTCGACAGCCTTCGAGCCGCCCTAGAGACAGCCGGAGACAGTGTCCGAAAGCTCCGTGCGCTTCGTCGTCGTCTCGCGGCCATTAGGGTTTTCGATCCCGCTTGCGGTTCAGGCAACTTCCTTGTGATCGCTTATAAAGAACTCCGAGCCATCGAGGCAACGATTATCGCGCGGACAGGGGATGAGGCCAGAACAGTCATTCCGCTATCAAATTTCTTCGGTATTGAGGTTAAGGATTTTGCTGCCGAGGTTGCACGACTCGCTCTACTTATAGCCGAGTTCCAGTGCGATGTACGCTTTATTGATCAAGCTACAGCGCGTTCCCTCGTCTTACCGTTGAAGCAAACCGGCCAGATTGTGAGGAGCAATGCCCTTCGGACTAACTGGTTAGAGGTTTGTCCTCCCATAGTAAATCTGAATGCTCCTAGAACTGATTTGCTTGATTTTGTTCGAAGCGAAGATGGTTTGGCTGATGGTTCGGTGAGATATGAAACCTTTATCTGCGGTAACCCGCCGTATACTGGCAGCAAATGGCAGAACGAGGATCAAAAGTTAGACCTTGAAGCCGCCTTCTGTGGTCGTTCTGAATCTTGGAAATCGCTCGATTATGTTTCCGGATGGTTTATCAAGGCTGCGGACTACAGCCTGCATACGGAGGCAACTGTCGCCTTCGTCAGCACCAACTCTCTATGTCAAGGACAGCAAGTGCCAGCGCTCTGGCCCCTCCTATTTCAAGCCGGTGTAGATATTGCGTTCGCTCATACCTCATTCATCTGGAGCAATCTTGCGAGCCGACAGGCAGCTGTAACAGTAGTCATTGTAGGATTAAAGCGGAACCCCGGTAAGTCACGTCTGCTATTTGAAAACACAGAGAGCGGACAGACGTCGGTCAGAGAAGTCGATTTCATAAACGCATACTTGATTGCTGCTGATAATGTAATTGTTGCACCAGCAAGAAAGCCCTTGACTGAACTTCCCGAGATGTTGTTTGGCAATATGCCTCGTGATGCTGGGCACCTACTCTTGACCGATGAAGAAAGGCGAGATCTGCTGCGATCTGAACCGGAAGCAGGAACATTTATCAAGCTGTTTCAAGGTTCTGAGGACTTCACCAATGGGCAATTTCGCGGCTGCATTTGGATAGAGGACAGCGACGCACAGAACGCAGTTCGTCTCAAATCTCTGCAACAGCGGATCGCATCAGTTGCCGACGCGCGCAGTCAATCCAGCGCCGCATCAACTCGCCAGTTCGCAGGCAAACCGTACCGCTTTGTTCAAATCCAAGGCGTTGCCAAATCTCATTCGATAATTGTGCCTCGGCACACTTCTGAGTCACGCGAGTATTTGCCCGTCGGCCTCAATTCTGCGGACGTCATTATAGCGGACAGTGCTCTTGCAATTTACGACTCCGAGATTTGGGCTCTCGCGATAATCGCATCTCGCATCCATCTTGTCTGGATCGCGGCGGTTTGCGGCAAAATAAAATCCGATTACCGATATGCAAACACGCTTGGTTGGAATACATTTCCGCTGCCTCGCCTAACAGAAGCGAATAAAGTAGAGCTTTCCTCCTGTGCTGATGGTATTCTGATCGCTCGAGAACGGCACTTTCCTCGAACGGTTAGCGAACTTTATGAGCCCAGCCAGATGCCGGTCGATTTGCGTGCTGCGCATGACAAAAATGACGAGACGCTTGAAAGGATCTATATAGGCCGGCGATTTCGCAACGACACGGAAAGGCTTGAAAAGCTTTTTCAGCTCTATGCAGCTATGGTGTCTGCTGATCCCAACGCTCGCGTTAGACCCGAAACGTCGAAGCGCGCCAGATCAAAACAGGCATCTTTCGAAAATGCATCCGGGGGCGGATTGGTATGATTGTGTCCCGTGCTGTCGCTCAGCCGATCCGCCGTTCAACTCTCGATGCCGTTTCATTTTTGCTGAGAGACGATTCTGTTTCGGCGATTGACGTGGCTGCGGCTTACGTGACGGTCGGCGGTGTTCACGATCTCCTTTCCACTATGAGGGAGATTTTGAAGGTGGATTGGCCGAACATCAGAAAGCGCTGGGTCGTCTCATTTGACTACTGCCGATCCGAGCCGCTCGCACTTAAAATGCTGGCTTCGGTGCCGAAGTCGAGCGTCAGAGTGCACGACGCTGTGCGAGTTTTGGATCGCGCTTGCATGCCATCCACGCCATTCCACCCGAAGACCGTACTGGTCCAGAGCGCAACGCGCAGCGCCGTTCTGGCTGGATCAGGGAACATTTCTCGTTCTGGTCTTAGCAAAGGTTATGAGGCAGGGATCCTGTTGAAAATGGATGCTCCTGTCTTAAGCGCCGACCATGCGGTCGGGGAGGCCATCGCGGAATTGCAAGGCTGGTTTGGTGAGATCTGGACAGATGCGAGTGTTTTGGACGCTACGCTTCTCGGGCGTTATACGAGGGAGTTCGAGTCAAAACCGAGATTGGCCCATCCGACCCCTACTGACGATGATCTCGCTCCTGTCGGTGGCTTCGGTCGGCTCGGTTTCAGCCGGACAGACCTGTGCAAGCTGCGAACCTGTCGCCATATGTGGATTGAAGCTGGAAATATCACTAAAAATCTTGGGCGGAGACGTTCGGGCAATCAGTTGATGATGAAGCGCTTGTCGCGCGTGTTCTTTGGTGTTCCAGCGGGCGACGTTCCGCAGAACAGCCCGTTGACGAAGATTGCGATCAATTATGGTGGCCGGGTGAAGGACGATTGCTCTTTGACTTTCAGCGACAATGGTATGGATAAGCTTACGTTGCCCATTCCGGACGCGGGCGGTCCCCCGACTTACGACCAGCAGAACTTACTCTTTAAGAGAATTGGCGCGGGTAGTTTCGAATTATTTTTGGGCACTGAGCGCGACAAAAGCAGTTGGATTGAGAGAAGTATGGCTATTCATGCGTCTTATACGATGCCGCCCGACGGGAGGCAGTTCGGTGTCTTTTAAGCTGTTAGCAATTCTCGAACGGACGAAACTTGGTGCAAGCTGGTTGGCGGAGTAACGGTGCGGATGACAGCGAGCCCACACCTTCCTTCCGTCGCGCTCCGCACTGCCCGCACGGGCGCGTCCACCAAGGCGGACGAGCTTGGCATGAGGCCGATGCAGCGGCTCGCCTATGCGAAGCGTGGCGAGCCCTACCTGCTTATCAAGTCGCCCCCCGCCTCCGGGAAGTCGCGAGCGCTCATGTTCGTCGCCCTCGACAAGTTGCATCGGCAGGGCATCAGGAAAGCGCTCATCGTGGTGCCGGAACGCTCCATCGGCGGCTCCTTCGCCGACGAGCGCCTGACCGAAGGTGGCTTCTGGATGGACTGGCGGGTCGAGCCGCGCTGGAACCTCTGCAACGCGCCCGGCATCGACGAGGCGCGGGTTGCGCGCTCCAAGGTCAGGGCGGTCGGCGAGTTCCTCGCGAGCCCCGACCGGGTGCTCGTCTGCACCCACGCTACCTTCCGCTTCGCCTTCGAGGAACTGGGCGTCGAAGCCTTCGACGAGTGCCTCGTGGCGGTGGACGAGTTCCACCACGTCTCGGCCAACCCGGACAACCGGCTTGGCGCGCAGCTTGGCCAATTGATCGCGCGCGGGCGTGCCCACATCGTCGCGATGACGGGCTCCTATTTCCGGGGCGACGCTGCTCCTGTACTGTCTCCTGAGGACGAGGCCAAATTCGAGACCGTCACCTACACCTACTACGAGCAACTGAACGGCTACGAGCACCTGAAGTCGCTCGACATCGGCTACTTCTTCTACACCTCGGGTGGACGTCGGGGCTATCTCGACGCCATCGCCAAGGTGCTCGACCCCGACCTCAAGACCATCGTTCACATCCCGAGCGTCAACGCCCGCGAGAGCCTCAAGGACAAGGTGCGCGAGGCGAACGAGGTCATGGATGTGCTCGGGTCATGGGAGAGTGAGGACCCTGCCACAGGCTTTCATCACGTCCGCCGGCCTGATGGCCGCGTGTTGAAGGTCGCCGATCTCGTTGACGACGATCCCACGCGTCGGGACAGGGTCGTCTATGCGCTGAAGAACCCGGCGCAACGGGGCAACCGCGACCATGTGGACGTCATCATCGCCCTCGGCATGGCCAAGGAGGGCTTCGACTGGATCTGGTGCGAGCACGCCCTGACCGTTGGCTACCGGTCGAGCCTGACCGAGATCATCCAGATCATCGGCCGCGCCACCCGCGACGCACCCGGCAAGGCCACCGCCCGGTTCACCAATCTCATCGCCGAGCCGGACGCCAGCAACGAGGCCGTGCAGGAGGCCGTCAACGACACGCTTAAGGCCATCGCCGCCAGCCTCCTCATGGAGCAGGTGCTCGCGCCGCGCTTCAACTTCACGCCCAAGAGCGCGGGGCCGAAGGCGGGGTTCGACTATGGTCCGGGTGGGTATGATGCGAACGGCGTCAACGTCGGCTTCAGCGAGGCGACGGGTCAGCTCCATCTTGAGGTGAACGGCCTTGTCGAGCCACAGAGCACCGAGGCGCGCCGCATCTGTCAGGAGGACATCAACGAGGTCATCACCGCCTTCGTGCAGGATCGCTCCGTCGTCGAGCGCGGCATGTTCGACGAGGAGACCGTGCCGGAGGAGCTGACGCAGCTCCGCATGGGGAAGATCGTGCGGGACCGCTATCCCGAGCTCTCGGCCGAGGATCAGGAGGCTGTTCGTCAGCACGCCGTCGCCGCCCTTTCGCTGACCCAGAAGGCGAAGGTGCTGGCGGCCTCGGGCGGAGGCAGCGAGGATGACGGTGAGCCGGGCGGCAACCGGGCGCTGATCGACGGCGTGCGCCGCTACGCCATGGACGTGCGCGGTCTCGACATCGACCTGATCGACCGCATCAACCCCTTCGAGACCGCCTATGCGATCCTCGCCAAGTCGATGAGCGAGGGCAGCCTGAAGCAAGTCAAGGCCGCCATCGAGGCCAGGCGTAGCACGCTCACTCTTGAGGAGGCGCGCGAGCTTGCCAAGCGAGCGCTCCGGTTCAAGCGCGAGCACGGCCGCCTGCCTGAGATCACCGCGACCGATGCGTGGGAAAAGCGGATGGCCGAGGGTGTTGCCTTCCTCGCCCGCGCGCAGGCCGAGGTCGCCCGTGGCTAAGAACCTCGATCAGGACCTCACCGATCAGGAACTTCTCGACGCACTCGGGGTCAGCGCGATAGCGCGGCCGGCAACCGCGCGCTCGCCGGTCGAGGAACGGGTGATCACCGGCTTCGAGGACATCCTGCGTTTTACGGCCGAGCACGGCCGACCTCCCCAGCACGGTGAAAGCCGCGACATCTTCGAGCGCCTGTACGCGGTGCGTCTCGACCAGCTCCGGGAGCAACCGCAGTTCCACACCCTACTCGCACCGCTCGATACGGCGAGGCTGTTGCATACCGGGAGTGCGACGGCGGTCGCCGACGATCTTGATGACGAGGCGCTCCTGGCGGAACTCGGCGTCGCGGCGTCCGACACGGACGACATCACGACCCTGCGCCACGTCCGCTCGCAGGCCGAGGTGCAGGCGGCCGAGGAGATCGCGACCCGCATTCCCTGCGCCGACTTCGAGGTCTTCGAGCCCCTGTTCGCCAGGGTGCAGCGAGACCTCGACGCCGGGGTACGCCGCACCCGGCCCTTTGAGCGGAAGGCCGAGATCGAGCAAGGGCGCTTCTTCATCCTTGGTGGCCAGAAAGCATACATCGCCGAGAAGGGCGAGCCGTTCGTGCAAAGCTACGGCGACCTCGACAGCCGCCTGCGCGTGATCTTCGACAATGGCACCGAGAGCGACATGCTGATGCGCTCGCTGCAACGGGCGCTGACGAAGGACGAGGCCGGCCGGCGTATTACCGAGCCTAACGCCGGCCCGCTCTTTGCTGATACCATGGACGAGGGCGACATCGAGAGCGGCACCATCTACGTGTTGCGCAGCCAGTCGGAGCACCCGCAGATCGCGGCACACCGCGAGGTCATCCACAAGATCGGCGTCACTGGCGGGACCGTCGAGGCGCGCGTCGCCAACGCGGCGAGTGACCCGACCTACCTGTTCGCCCCGGTCGAGATCGTGACCACTTACAAGCTTGCCGGCGTGAACCGAGCCAAGCTGGAGCGCCTCCTGCATCGGACGTTCGAGGCGGCGCGCCTCGACCTTACTTTGCCCGACCGCTTCGGTCGTCCGTTCCGGCCGCAGGAGTGGTTCATCGTGCCCTTTCCCGTCATCGACGAGGCGATCCGGCGGTTGATGGATGGATCGCTGCCGGAATTTCAATTCGACAGGGCGACCGCGTCGCTTCGGCAAATGCGGAGCTAACGGAACACGCGGCGTGAGGGAGAATGGTTCGGAGGACGTCCGTGCACCCCGTGCGCCGCGCCTTCCCAGCCACCGCTCTCGCGGCCCTCGGCCGCGGGTTCACACGTTGGCTGGTCAGCCGACGCTCAGCGGCCTTGGCAAATCTTGGCGCTGCGGTGCTCCACGCAGAAGACATCGTCGAAACCGGCGCTGGAGCCGAAGCCGACGATCTCCGGCTTCGGCTTACCCATGCAAGAGTCGGTCAGGCGAGCGATAGCGGCCGTGTTTGAGGATTCGTCGCTCTCCTGCATCCCCCAAATGTAGAGCGCTGTGGATGTCCGGTGATGCGTCCTGGGGCCGTTCCAAGAGGCCGTACCGCCGGCCGTGCAGCGCTACCCGCCGTGTCGAGCAATCGGCAGCTACCATCAGCTTCACCATCAGCTATAAGCGCCGCGCCGACTCCCCCTCGCCTTCATCAGTTTCGCCTGCACTCTCGTCTGCCAAGCTCAGTTAAAACGGTCTTGTCCCTGACACTGAAGGGGACCGAACAGCTTTGCCGGGTTGTGGCTGCAATGGGTGGAATGCTGTCTAATTGCTTCTGTTAGCGGGATGTTGTGACACAGGAATTAGCCATGACTATGCAAAGGCAATTGCATCCTATGGTATTTTTGGTACCTGATCCCTGACCTGACCAACAAGTGTCCGGGCATCATTCAGCAGATTTATAGTTCGAGGTCCGTTTTCTGGAGTTTGTCCATGCTTGCCGCCGGGGCATGACTCTGGAATACTGTTCGCTGCGTTGGTTATGTTTACTTCAATCTTGGCAAGATTTTCTCTGATGGCCTTGGCATCTATGGGTGTGCTATGATTGGCAACTAGCCAAGATGCCATGGCTGCGATTAACGCGGTGATTATAGGTACGATGACTGCAAAATTTTTCCACCAGGTCTCGCTCTCTTTTGCCTTTTCTTTATCGTCCTCAAGTTTTGTCAGCTTTCCTGCATTTACTACAACTTGTGCAGCAATGTGTTCTGGTGGCTCTCCATCAGCAACCCACCGAATATAAGACTGATTCTCGATTACGCGATATTTTTCTTTATCGATACGAGAACCCCTAGAGTAAACATCTTGCACTATTGATCCGGGCAGATCTAATGCTGGACAACGCCATGATCGAATCGTTGAATCGAATTCGTTATCAGTAAGCTTAACAAAAAAGCTTACGGGTTCTAAATCCTGGTTTCCCGAGTTTGGTGAAGTGGTCAAGGACGCACCTCTGCGTTCGTCGTGAAGATCACATACCTTGGCTGTTTCGCGGGGTTGGATCAAGAGCTCTTTGCTTTCGCAAGCAGGCAAAACTTGCATCCTAACCGGAGTCATACATAAAAAATCTTCGCCAATTTAGACGAGTTATTTTTGAAGTATAATTGTTGAGATTAGATCGGTTATCGGAGTTTTAGGCGCCCCTGAAGGCTTCGGATGTAACATTTGATGCAATCGATTACTATAATGCAATTGTGGGCAAAGAGGCGCTTGATGCCTTTCTAGCGAAGCGACGCTCACATTTCTGTGTCAGCATACCGCTGCATTGTTTATCAACATCTATGCCGACGAGATGCGCCAAGCGAACTGCCGTTTTTTGGTACGGTTTGAGTGAGGCTCTGAAGCAGTGGTTGAATCGAGTTGAGTCTCTCAGCTATGTTTCTCCTCGTGCAAGATGTTCAGGTGAATTCTCTCTCCCGTTCATGCTGGCTAAGATGGATGTGACTGCCGCATTCACTGTTTAATTCTGCCTGAGAAGAAATGTTACGGGTCGGAGCGCAAGCAGAAATCATGGTGCTAAGTTGTCCTTACAACTTGTATGGTAAGAATAAATCAGATACGACCCACTAGTGAACAATGCATTCATCGCCGAATTTGCCGTTGAGCGAGTGGGCTTAGATTGCCACAAGCACCCAGCACCATCGGAATGGCCGCGCGCAGCCGGGAATACCCACGGGTCGAGCGCGGCCATGCGACCTCGTCCCAGGTGCGTCGCACGCGCACGCATCCCTCGGGCAACGCACTGGCCGACGGACCGACTGGCGCCCATGCCGTGACAATCGGCAGCCCCCCATCCCAAGCGTCCTCGACCCGGGCAGCCGGGCAACCGAAGTGTGCCTCTGCCCTCGCAAGCGCATCGTCCATCGCGACCCGATCCGCCCGCCGCACCAAATCTGAGGCGTCTTCTGCATGGGCGAGGAAGCCCGCTACCCGGCGCACGGTCGCCGTTCCGAGCGGCAGGCTTTCGGGTTGCAGGTCGTCGAGGTGGAGCAGCAACGCGACATCGCCAGCGGGTGCAACATCGGCCGGCGGTAGCGCGACCTCGCGCGGAGGCATCGGCTCGTCGAGTGCGTCCGGGTACTCGTCAAGTCCCCTTGGGTCGTAGCGGCCGTCGGTGTATCGCCTGATGTTCTCGGCGCGAGCCACGTAGTGCTTGCCCCGCGTATGCAGGCCCGCCACCCAGCGCCAGGACAACGTGTTGCTAGCCGGGTCGCCATCGACAAGATGGCGCAGGAAGAACTCCGCGCCGAGCGACCAGGGCAGGCGCAGGGTGAAAATCCAGATCGAGGCGAACCACATCCGCGCGTGGTTGTGCAGCCAGCCCACCCCCACGAGTTCGCGCCCCCAGTCGTCAAAACCGTCGATGCCGGTACGCGCCTCAACCGCCCGCTCGTAGGTCCGGCGCAGCCCTGGCTCAGAGGCGACCCGCTCCCGATCCGCGGCGGCCAGCGCGAGGTAGTCCGTCCAGGCGGCGGGGTGGGTCTCAAGATGGCCCTTAAAGTAGGTCCGCCAAAACACCTCCGAGACGAACTTCTCCGCACCGCCGTCGCCGAACGCAGCGTCGGCAGCAGCAGCTACCTCCGCCTCAGTGATCAAGCGACGGCGCAAGTATGGCGACAGCGCCGAGGTAGTTGCTTCGACGTTGGGACCCCGGTCAGTGTTGCGAGCTCCGGCGTAGTCAGCACCCGCACCTGCGAGGAAGTGCGTGAGCCGCGCGAGACCAGCCGCGCGGGTCATAGGAGAGGTTCGGTTCATACCCGATCAAGGTGGAGCACGAGGGTGACCGGAACATGCGACCAATGCTGCCGAGACCCTCGGACGCGAGCAGGCGCCTTCCAAGTTCGGCTTGGGCGGTCCTCAGCCGGCCATCACCGCTTCTTCCCGAGTTCCGTAGCGATGTCTTTGATCATCAGCCCCGCCTTGCGGTGCGCTGTCACTAACTGATCACGGGTGACGCCCCAGCGCTTCATCCAGTACTCGACCGCCTTGCGCTCCGACAGATCGAGACGATCTTTGTCGATGAAGCCACGCTTGTCCTTCAGCCCAGCCATTGGCCCTGTTCCTCAGACGCATCAGCACCGTGTCGGCCACCCGCGCTAGATGGCTGCCCGGAGCGAAAGAGCGGGTACACGGCCAAGGCCAGCGCCACCACCCAGCCGACGATGCTCGAGTTGAACGCCAGGATGAGCCAACGGTTCGGGTCGCGCCGCCGAAAGGCGACAAACGACGGCAGCGCGAAGACTGTCAGCGCGAACAGGTACGCGCATATGACAGCTAGGATGAGGTCGATCCCAATGATCATATGCAGGCCTCTGCTGCGCCCGTGAACATCGAACCAGAGCCGACAGGACGTCGGACAGGGATCAGCAGGAGGTCCGCCCAGGCCTAAGCCCGGGCAGGTAGTGGATTTCCTTAGCAAAACCCCGCCGCTCACGTCCCCTACCTAGCCCACCGTCCCGGGATGCAGCAGCGCAAGTTGGTGGCGGTGGCGTGAGATGTTGCCGTCGAGGGGGAAATCGCGCCACCGCAACTCAAAGTAGTCGTCCGCTTTTGTGTAAACTACCACGGCTTCGAACCAGCCCTCTTGCGGGCCCCCAGTGGTGGCGAGGACGAGCGAGCCAATTCCGATGTCGGGCCAGTCGAAGGGCGGCTTGGCAGCCCCGCCAGCGCCTCCGGGCGTATCGCCCCGGGCCGACCCCGCCTTTTCCCCCAGATCCCCGCCAGCGGGCTTGCTAGCGCCCCTGAAAGGCATTGGCGCATCGGGCAACCCTGCCGCCGCGAGCAACTGGCTGAAAGTTTGTGCCGAGATGAAGGGTACGAAGGCCCGACCCGACGCCGGAAACAGCCGACCGGCCGGCAGGCGCTCAGCCAGATTTTTCAGTGCGGGCGTTTCAGCGACAATGAAAGAGAAGCCCATGAGGCCTGCCGCGTTCGCGACCGCCGCTGTTTCGTGATCAACGAAACGTGAGGCGTGGGGCCGCCCACGTTCATCGCGCCCTAGCAAAATCAGCGGCAGGGGCGACGACGGCGAAGAGCCTCCCCCTTGGGACAGCGTGAGCGGCAGCGCGATGCTGCCGGGCACTGCCACTGAGGCCGTCACCGTATCTAAGATTTGCATTACCCAGGCTCCTGAAATGAAGAGGGCGGCCCTCGGGTAGCCCTGTGATGAGTGAGCGCCGCGTAGCGCGGCGAGCACCGATGTATAAGATTTAAATCCTATTTTGTCAAACTTGGCACGTGGATCGTATCGAACTTACGGCGCTTCCGACGGCCTCGCGAGCTTGAACGGGGGCCGATACGCGGCGACGATGGCGCGATGTGCAATCTCTACAGCCTCGGTCGGCAGGGGCCTGACGCCCTCCGGGCGTTCTTCCAAGCGACTCGCGACGAGACGGGCAACATGCCCGAGCTACCGGCGATCTTCCCGAACACCGCCGCACCGGTCATCCGCCTCCTCGAGGCCGAGCGAACGCTGTCGATGATGCGCTGGGGCCTGCCGTCTCCGACCTTCGCGTTGGAGGCCGCAAGGTCGATCCGGGGGTGACGAACGTGAGGAACGTGAAGTCCCCGCGTTGGCGGCGCTGGCTCAAACCCGAACACCGCTGCCTTGTGCCCTTCACCTCGTTCTCGGAGAACATGAAGGACGCGAGCGGCAAAGCGGTGCCGGTGTGGTTCGCCTTCAGCCAAGAACGACCGCTGGCCTGTTTCGCCGGGCTGAAGGTCGAGGAGTGGACGTCGGTCCGCAAGGTCAAGGATGGCGAGACGACCGACGACCTCTACGGTTTTCTGACGACTGAGCCGAACGCTGAGGTTGGCGCGGTCCATCAGAAGGCAATGCCAGTGATCCTCACTACCGACGAAGAGCGCGAGGTGTGGCTGCGCGCGCCGTGGGCCGAGGCGGCAGCGCTGCAACGGCCCCTTCAGGATGGCGCACTCGCAGTCGTCGGGCAGGGCGAGCGACGCGATATGTAAGGGAAACTGCCGGCAGCCAGTGAGGTCTTCACCGCCTGACTTGTCGCGTTTTGCCTTCAATCCAGGCGATGTTCGCTTCGGCGAACTCGCTGTAATTGTTCTCCAACATCATGTGCTTGTTGCCGTGGATGCGTTTCTCGACAAGCTTCAGCCGATCAGGCTTGTCTCCGGCCTAGGCGAGGATCTGCGCCGTCTTCCCCAAGCCTAACGCGGTGAAGAGAGACCGCACGGCCTTTGAGCACGCTGACCGCAGCAGCGGAGATCGCACC
The DNA here is from genome assembly GCF_053346035.1 of Methylobacterium sp. A54F. Taxonomy (NCBI): domain Bacteria; kingdom Pseudomonadati; phylum Pseudomonadota; class Alphaproteobacteria; order Hyphomicrobiales; family Methylobacteriaceae; genus Methylobacterium; species Methylobacterium sp. A54F. Next base: position 164,816 of record NZ_JBKFBF010000010.1, read on the forward strand.
TGCGGCAGCGAGTCCGTCGTTTTGCACGCCCGAATTTTCGCGTGACGCGAAAATGGCGGCCGGCCTACGCTCGCTGCATCCAAGGCTGCCGAGCTTTCCACGACCGAAATGGTGCAAGAGCCTCTGCTCTAATGGCATTGACAAGGGTGGTGCCCTCGCGGCTGCCGAACATGAGGTGATCAAGCGTTCTATGACCCATCACGTCCAAGAGCCGGATCCGATCACCAGTTTGCAGCCAATCCTTGTTGACGTGCAAACCGGGCTGTCGGGTTTTGCCGGTCTCTCGATCTTTCCAGGGTTTAGAAAAATATCCTACACGGTAAATCTTCTGCGGCGCCTTGAGCATGTAGACCAGCTTCTGCGGGACATTGTGCAGCGAAATTCGATCTACGTGTGCTGCTGGTACATTCTCCAACATACTGCGATGGCGCTTACGCAGCGGTGCAAGCTGTCGCGAGACTTCACGCGGTGCGATGCCCCACACGATCAGGTGACAGTGCCACGATATCCAATCTCGGCATGAAGGTCCGTCGGGCCCCCACCGTCGGAAGAGGGCAGCCTCAACCATCCCGATAAAGGGTGTATCGCCCAGCGCTTGGCGCGCGATCTGCTGGAGGACGAAAACATCGAATTCCGCTGCTGGGCCACCGCGCCGTGCGCGAGCGTTGGACATGAGAACAATCGGTAGCCGAGCCCTGCGGTCTCCGACCGGAAACGCTGAAACCGAAGGCGTGATGGTCACAAAGCAGAGTGGCCCGGCACCGATGGCGGGGTCCGCCAGGATATGCTCGAGGGCTATCTCGGCAAAGGCAATACGGGCGGTGGCATTGTTCGCTGGCAACTCGAACGCTCTACTCGGCTGCAAGGTGTACAGGATCTCAGGGTGGACAGTTGCCGCATGGTTTGGCCGGGGCGCAATGATGTAGTTGATCATCTTGATGTCGGCCCAAGAGTGCACATCAATGTAGGTGCGCAAATTAACGATTTCAGGCGGTTTGGCGCTGCCCGGCCAAGGGTGGGGGGGTCGATAATCGAGTTCTTGCTGGGGGCCTAACAACTGGGGTCGAGGCGGCCTCAGGCGGCTGATTCCGGGCATGGTTCGATGCTTTCGGTGTGAGGGTGTGTGTTATACGGTTGCCTGAACGCACACGCAGAGATCCCGTGAAAGATGTCACGGTTGGTCCGTTAATAGCGTAGGCTGGTTTATTTGGGTAAGGGGGCGACACCGAAGTCTGTGTTGCCCTGATTTTATTGTACGGCTACTTTTTACTAGCGCGTACCGCGTGCCAGATGCAGACAGTGCGCTGTCCTGAAGACGATTCGGTAATGGTCAGGTGAGCCCTGACGTGACAGCCTGCGGGCAAATCCGGGAAAAGACAGCCACCTCTCTCGAAGGTCGCTGCAAGCAGCAATGGTTCTGCGGCACGGGTTGTAGGCTGCCGCGTGCTCGGAGTTTCCTCTTCGACCACCTTACCAAGGGGCTCATCGGTAGAGGACTTCGCTCCCTGTACGTGTGTTTGCGCATCCGATGTTTGTTCCCAAGAGGTAGTTGGTGTACTTGGGGTGATCGTTGTGACCGGCTTTACGCGGGGGAACCGTAGGCTTCTGTTTGCCAACGCTTGGTATCCGCCACCTTCGGTAATCAAGCGAGGATAGTCCTCGGCCTTCACCTCGCGCTCAAACATCTGATAGGTAGCTCGAAAGTAGAAGCTTGCCTTCTTCGCATCAGCGTGGGCCTTTTTGAGCACGAACTTTAGAGCTTGCGTCGCATTTGGCGCGTGTTGCTGCCAGAATACAGCCCACTCGTCAGAGTGGTAGCGCGGGTTGTGAGGGTCATCCCCGGCAAGAAAACGCGCTATCTCCACGCAGTTCATGACTTCTTGGTCGATTGCATCGCGATGCGTTCGATCCGCTTGTGCGAACCGGGTCATGATCTCGCGAAGTACCAACCGCAGCCGTCCCCGCTGATGCAGACCTTCCAAGTTAAGGGGGGCCGGTGTGCGGACCTTGGTGCTCGGACGGGTTGCAGGGGTGTGGCTATGCGCAATCCTCACAGCGCGGTTCCGGTAGATGGGCTCGAGATCCAATCTCACCCTCTTTTTCAGGCGTTGCTTGGCCATCAGACAGCTCCGTTCTGCATGAAGGCTCGGATATCTTCGCAACGCCAAGCTGTAATTCGCGGACCAAGCTTCACTGGCTGCGGGTAGCGATTGGCACGAACACCCTCCCACCAGGACGACTTGCTGATTGGCAAAGGTCCGCCGGGATGAATGATCTGCTTGAGACGGAGATACCCACCTTCACGTAGTACAAAGGGCGCAGTTGAATCTACTAGAAGCTTTTTGGTCATCGATCTAATCCGTTCAAACCTCATCAGCGCTGCTTGCGTTGACCGGATTAGAATGACCGCGCTACCAAAATTCGACCACACGACAAACTTGCTGCCCCAGGAAAAGAACAAGTTTATCAGTGCTTTAGCTCGTCAAAAGAGGCCCCCTATTTTCGCTTGCAGCTTGGAGCTAGGTTGGGGATTCTCCACTGGCAACGGGTCTATCCACTTGGGGAGTGTCGGGAACGCTATGAGACGTACGGCGCGTGGATCGAGCACGCATGTCAACCGTTCAGTTACCCATTTTACGCGCCCAAAGTACTCCGGCAGACTGCCCGCCATATGAAGAATTTCATCTACACTCTGCGCAAAATCTTGATCTTGGGGGTTTAATGACCAATCAAAGTGAGAGTGGTATTGTTCTACATATAGGTATGGAAAAGAGGCGGCGCGAGTGCGCCAATATTTCTCGAACGTACGAGGTGACATAGTCCAGTTTTTACCAAAAGCACCTTCATGAACTAGGTACTGAAGTTTTTGCAGATTCGGACGATGTTGCTTTCCTGCGATAATAATTTTGTCACTAATAAGATAATTCACAATCTCTGCGAAAAATTGTCGGTCGTCATAGCGACTTGCTTTATCCGAGACAACTTCAAAATCAGGATTGAGGGCGGATTGTGGCGAGCTAAATCTGATTATAGTACTCAATGTAAGATATCTGAAAAGCAGCGAAGCATCCTGGCGGTCTATATCGTCAATGTTATTATAACATTGTTTTTGCTTGAGATAAGACGCCGTGCAGTTGATGAGTGCCGCAAGGTAATATTCGGGTTCATCAGGCCAGCGTATCCACGTTAGGAACTGAAACAATGCGTCTCTTACGATGCGCGGTTCAGATGAGGACGCTTGGCAGAGAATGTGTACAGCTTGATCAATCTGATACAAGCCTTCGATGGCTTCGGTGTTCAATTTGTGCTGTATCTGGTCTTGCTGTCGCCACCATCTGTAAATTGAGGCGGCGGAAACACCGATCTTCTCCGCTATCTCGGACGTACTTAAGCCATCAACGTAGCCACTTCGTATAAGATTAAGATAATCGGCTTTCTGCTCGGAAGTTGGGCGTGCTCCTGGCCGGCGCCGCTTCAGCCTCTGCACAGATTGCATTTTGCTGACTTTGGACACATCGATCCAATCTGCGGGCCATGCTTCAGCCTGCCTGGGTAAAATCGCTCGCCCATGGGTCCATCATTTTACGCCGTTTGGCGAGTAGGTCGTCGCTCCGGCAGGCAGCTTCGACCCGTTTCTTCACCACGTGCGCCAGTGCCATCTTGGCGACCTCGTTCGGGTGAGGCGCCACTCTGCTTGTCCGGTCGCGAGATGAGGAATGGCCTGATTCGAGATCACTGTGTGACTGACGGGCGTCGGCAATCGCAGCCCTCGCGCTCAAACTCGCCTCGCGCGCGTGAGGCTTTCGGCCGGATTAATCCGGTACGGTCCGCGTTGGTCCGGCCTCATTGGCTGGACACAAACTGGACTTAGGCACCGGTCGGTTCAGCTAAGTGCTTGATTTTGCTGGCGCGCCCTACGGGAATCGAACCCGTGTTTTCGCCGTGAAAGGGCGACGTCCTGGACCGCTAGACGAAGGGCGCTGGCCTCGGGCCGGGGGTTCTATAATCGGCTTGGCCCGGCGGGGCAACGCCTCGTGCGGCTTGACGGGGCGCGGCATCGTCGGTTTGAGGCTGGGGTCATGTCCCGCAAATCCGACGATGCCCCGCCGTTCCGCCGCGACGGATCCCGCAACCGCCCGCCCGGCCGCCGGCGGCCGCCCGGTGGGCCGCCCGGTAGGCCGCCTCGGGGGCCGCAGGGGGGGCCGGGGGATCCGGTGGTGCTCTACGGCTGGCATCCCGTCTCGCAGGCGCTCGCCAACGGCGCCCGGCGGCTGCACCGGCTGCTCGCCACCGAGAACGGGATCGCCCGCCTGCGCGAGGAGCTCGGCCCCCTGCGGATCGAGCCCGAGCTGGTGCGGCCCTCGGCCATCAACGCCGTCGTGGGGGCGGATGCGGTGCACCAGGGCCTCTACCTCGAGGCCGATCCGCTGCCGGCGCCGGGCCTCGACGACCTGCCCGACGACGCGCTGCTCCTCGCCCTCGACCAGATCACCGACCCGCACAACGTCGGGGCCATCGTGCGCACCGCCGCGGCCTTCGGGGTCGCGGCGATCGTCACCACCGCGCGCCACTCGCCGAACGCCACCGGCGTGCTGGCGAAGTCGGCCTCGGGGGGGCTGGAGCACGTGCCGCTGGTGGTGGTGCGCAACCTCGCCGAGGCGCTGATCGCGCTGGGCGAGCGCGGCTTCGCCCGCATCGGCCTCGACTCGGAGGCCGCGGTCGCCCTCGACGCGGTGGAGCGCCGCCGGCCGGCGGTGATCGTGCTCGGCGCCGAGGGCAAGGGCCTGCGCGAGCGCACCCGCGCGTGCTGCGACGTCCTCGCCCGCATCCCGTTCACGGGGGAGATCCGCAGCCTCAACGTCTCGAACGCGGCCGCCATCACCCTCTACGCCCTCGGGCCCCGCTGAGGGCTCAGGCCGGCCGCTCCGCCTCGCGCGCCACCGCCCGGTAGCCGATGTCGCGGCGGCAGAAGCCCTCGGGCCAGTCGATCCGCGCCACCGCCGCGTAGGCCCGGGACTGCGCCTCGGTGACGCTCTCGCCCAGCGCGGTCACGGCGAGCACCCGCCCGCCGTCGGCCAGGAGGCAGGGCCCCTCCGCCCGGGTGCCGGCCTGGAAGACGTGCACGTCGTCGCGGGCCTCGGCCTCGGCGACGCCCCGGATCTCGGAGCCCCGCACCACCGTGCCGGGGTAGCCCGCCGCCGCCATCACCACGGTCAGCGCCGCCCGCTGCTCGTCGAACGCGAGGGCGACCCCCGTGAGGTCCCCGTCGCAGGCCGAGAGCAGGGCCGGCACCAGGTCCGAGGCGAGGCGCGGCATCAGCACCTGCGCCTCCGGGTCGCCGAAGCGGGTGTTGTACTCGATGAGCATCGGCCCCTCGGCGGTCAGCATCAGCCCCGCGTAGAGGATGCCCGTGAACGGCGTGCCCCGCGCCCGCATGCCGGCGAGCGTCGGGGCGATGATGCGCGCCATCACGTCGGCCTCGATCTCCGGCGTCAGCACCGCGGCCGGCGAGTAGGCGCCCATGCCGCCGGTGTTGGGGCCGCGGTCGCCGTCGAAGACCCGCTTGTGGTCCTGCGCGGTGCCGAGCGGGATCGCGCGGGTGCCGTCGCAGAGCGCGAAGAAGCTCGCCTCCTCGCCGAACAGGCAGGCCTCGATCACCACCTCGGCGCCGGGCTCCTCCAGGAGCGCGCGGAGCGCCGCCTCCGCCTGGTCGAGGGTGTCGGCCACCGTCACGCCCTTGCCGGCCGCGAGCCCGTCGGCCTTGATCACGATCGGCGCGCCCTGCGCCCGCAGGTAGGCGAGCGCGGGCTCCAGCGCCCCGAAGCGCCCGAAGGCGGCGGTGGGGATGCCCCGCTCGGCGCAGAGGTCCTTGGTGAAGCCCTTCGAGCCCTCGAGGCGCGCGGCCGCCCGCGTCGGCCCGAAGGCCCGGATGCCGGCGGCGGCGAGGTCGTCCACGAGGCCCGCCACCAGCGGCGCCTCGGGGCCGACCACCACGAGGCCGATGCCCTCCTGCCGGCAGAAGTCGCGCACGGCCGCGTGGTCCGCCACGTCGAGGTCCGGCCGGTTCTCGCCGTGCCGGGCCGTGCCCGGGTTGCCGGGCGCCGTGAACAGGCGGCTGCAGAGCGGGCTCTTGGCGATGGCCCAGGCCAGCGCGTGCTCGCGCCCCCCCGAGCCGATGAGCAGGATCTTCATGGCCCGGGCTTGTTCCCGAAAAGCCGCCGCGAGGGAAGCCGCGCGGGTGGACATCCGGGCGATTTCCCGCGGACGCGGGGGCCGGACGCGGCGCGCGCCTTCCCCTGTCCGGCACTTGTCCACCGGGAATCGGGCCGGACCGCCCCGCGGCGGCGCCGCAACGCCCGCCGGCAATCGGCGCCGCGGCCTCGACCGCCCGGCCGCGCCCGGCTAGCCTCCGGCTCCCATGGCCGTCCCCGCTCCCGTCCTCGCGCCCAAGCCCGACCCCGCACAGGCGGGCTCCGGCCCCGCCACGAACCAGCCCGAATGGTCGGTGGGCGACCTCGCGGCCGCCCTCAAGCGGACGCTCGAGGACGCCTTCGGGCACGTGCGCCTGCGCGGGGAGATCTCGGGCTACCGGGGGCAGCACGGCTCGGGCCACGCCTATTTCTCGCTGAAGGACGGCAGCGCCCGCATCGACGCGGTGGTCTGGAAGGGCACCTTCAACCGGCTGCGCCAGAAGCCCAAGGAGGGGCTCGAGGTCGTCGCCACCGGGCGCATCACCACCTTCCCGGGCAAGTCCGCCTACCAGATCGTCATCGAGAGCCTGGAGCCCGCCGGCCTCGGCGCCTGGATGGCGCTCCTCGAGGAGCGCCGGCGCGCGCTCGCCGCCGAGGGGCTGTTCGCCCCCGAGGGCAAGCGGCCGATCCCCTACCTGCCGCGGGTGATCGGCGTCGTCACCTCGCCCACCGGGGCGGTAATCCGCGACATCCTGCACCGGCTGGCGGACCGCTTCCCCCGCCCCGTGCTGGTCTGGCCGGTGCGGGTGCAGGGCGAGGGCGCGGCCGAGGAGGTGGCGGCGGCGATCCGCGGCTTCGACGCCCTGCCCCCGGGCGGCCCGATCCCGCGGCCGGACGTGCTGATCGTCGCCCGCGGCGGCGGTTCCATCGAGGACCTCTGGGCCTTCAACGAGGAGTGCGTGGTGCGCGCCGCCGCGGCATGCCGCATCCCGCTGATCGCGGCGGTGGGCCACGAGACCGACACCACCCTCATCGACTTTGCGGCGGACCGCCGCGCGCCGACCCCCACGGGCGCCGCCGAGATGGCGGTGCCGGTGCGCGCCGAGCTCGTCGCCGACCTCGACGAGCTCGGCCGGCGCGGCCGCGGCGCCGTCGGCCGCCGCCTCGACCGGATCGGTACCGACCTGCGGGCGCTCCTGCGGGCGATGCCGGGCGCCGACGCGTTCCTGGCGGGCAAGCGCCAGCGCCTCGACCTCGCCGAGGCCCGCCTCGCCCCGGCGCTCGCCGGCAACGCCCACGGCCACCGGCTGCGCTTCGCGGCCGTCGCCGAGGGCCTGCACCGCCACCCGCCGGCCCTGATGCTGCAGCGCGCCCGCACCCGCCTCGCGGCGATCGACCACCGCCCGCGCCACGCGCTCGCGAACCAGGCCGAGCGCCGGGCGGCGGCGCTGGCGGCGCTGGGCCACCGCCTCGTGCAGGCCCGCGCCGCGAGCCTCGACCGGGCCCGCGCCGAGACCGCCCGCCGCGCCGAGCGGGTGGCCGGCCTCGACGCCCGCCTCGCCCAGGCCGCCGCCGCCCTCACCGAGCGCCGCCGCCCGCGCCTGGATCGCGCCGCCGCCCTCCTCGCCACCTTGAGCTACCGCGCGGTGCTGGCCCGCGGCTACGCGCTGGTGCGCGACGGGGCCGGCGCCCCGGTGCGCACCGCCGCCCTCCCCCCGGGCACCCCCCTCACCCTGGAATTCGCCGATGGCACGGTGGCCGCCCGCGCCGAGGCGCCGGGCGCCCCGGAGCCCAGCCCGGAGCCCCCGCCGACCCCGCGCCGCAGCCCCCGCCGCCCGAGCGCCGAGGCCCCGGCGCCCGCGCCGGCCGCGGGCCGGCAGGGAACGCTGTTCTAGGCCAGCTGCGCGCCGCCTCTTCGCCTCGCGCGGAGCGAGCGCGAGTCGGTGCGGACCCGTTCCGCCCGGGGGCGCCGGCCGACGCGCTCGTTCTCCGACGACGAGGCCGTGCGTGCCGGCCAGCAACCTCCGGCTGTGGCTTCCTCGGCACATCCGCCGCTCCGGACGGTGAGGCAAGACTCTGGGACGCCCAGACAATGCCGGTCACGCCAAGATGCGATAGCGATCACACCAAGTCGGCGGGCGCAATCCCAGCCCAGTCGACAGACGCGTGCGAGTAGCCGGCTGATCGCCGACGGTAGAACGGACTGGGCAGACAATCATCCAATCAGACCGCCTGGGCCTGAGGATTTGGCGATCCGATCTCGTGCCGCCTCGGGCTCGGTGGACCTGAGACAGTTCCACATCCGTCAAGACGACGGACGGCTGCTGATCCGATCAGTGGCCGTGCGGGTCTCGATGCGGGGTATAGGCCGGGGAGGAAATGAGATGTCGGCACGCCGTTGGACCCGGGGCCAGCGTCACGCGCCCGCCTTTCTCGGTAACAACTACGTAGTAGAGAGCCGAAATTAGTCATGTCGATCTGAAATAAATTTCGGAGTGTCGTTAACATCACAGAAAACAGCATAAAAACGTAACAGTCACACTTGCGAAACCATAAATATCCGTCGTAAGTCAGCCCCACAGCAAAGAATGAGTCTTTACGGCTCTCGCTGCGGGGTACTTCGATGCCGTTCAATTATTTTTACAACGATCCTCCGGTCAACACTGTGCCGGGGTCCGCGAATGTCTCTGAAGATGGTTCGATCATCTTCAGCAGCACGAACAGAAACGCCATCACGGTTTCCGACTCCGACGCCGGATCGGATCGCCTGACGGTCAAGCTGACCGCGACGACGGGCACGATCACCCTGGGGTCGACCACGGGTCTCTCCTCGGTTCGCGACAACGGGTCCGGATCGGTCACCCTGTCGGGCTCCCAGACGGCGATCAACGCGGCCCTGAACGGGACGGCATTCAGGCCGGCCGCCGACTTCAACGGCACGGCGACGCTGACGGTCGAGACGAACGACAACGGCAACAACGGCCTCGATGGTGCGAAGTCCGACACCGACACGATCGCGATCACCGTGGCTTCGGTGAACGATGCGCCGGCCGGCGCCAACAAGACGCTGACCTTCAACGAGGACACCAAGCTCGCCTTCACGGCGGCCGATTTCGGCTTCAGCGATCCGAAGGACTCGCCCGCCAACACGCTCAAGTCGGTGCTCATCACCACGCTGCCGACCGCGGGCACCCTGAGCCTCGGCAGCACCGCCGTCGCCGCCGGGCAGGAGATCCTCGCCGCGGACATCGCCAGGCTGAGCTACCAGCCGGCCCTCAACGCCAACGGCGCGAGCTACGCGACGCTGACGTTCCAGGTGCGCGACAACGGCGGCATGGCGAACGGCGGCGTCGACCTCGACCCGACCCCCAACACGCTGACCTTCTCGGTCACCCCCGTGAACGATGCGGCCATCATCACGAACGGCACCCCGAGCGGCGCCCTCGTCGAGGACAGCGTCACCGCCGCGACCGGCAAGTTCGACATCACCGACGTCGATACCGGTGAGGCGAGCTTCAAGGCCGAGACCGTGAGGGGCAGCTACGGCTCCCTGGCGATCGACAGCACCGGCAGCTACAGGTACGCCCTCGACGACCGCGCACAGGCGCTGACCGGCGGACAGCTCGCCACCGACACGATCTCGGTGCACGCCTTCGACGGAACCGCGCAGAGCGTGGTGTTCAGCATCACGGGCACGAACGACGTCGCGACCTTCACGGGCGACGACACCGCCTCGGTGATCGAGAACACGAAGCCCTCCGCCACCGGCAAGCTGACCGTCAGCGACATCGACGCCGGCGAGGCCCATTTCCGGGCCGACAGCAGCATCCGGGGCAGCTACGGCGCGCTCTCGATCGACAGCGTGGGCAACTGGGCCTACGCCCTCGACGGCCGGGCGGAGTCGCTTCCGGGCGGCGCGGGCGCGAACGACACGGTCTCGGTGCTGGCGGCCGACGGCACGGCCAAGACCATCTCGATCGCCATCACGGGCACGAACGACGCGGCCTCCGTCAGCGGCGGCCAGCAGAGCAACGCCATCGTCGAGGACAGCAGCACCGCCGCCACCGGCCGGTTCGACGTCACCGACGTGGACGCGGGGGAGAGCAGCTTCCGGGCCGCGACCCTGAACGGCACCTACGGCACCCTCAGCCTCGATAGCGTCGGCTCCTACATCTACACGCTCAACAACGCGACGCAGGCCGTCCAGACCCTGACGGCCGGCCAGATCGTGACGGACACGATCGCGATCAGCACCTTCGACGGAACGACCTACAACGCCGCCTTCACCGTCACCGGCACGAACGACGCGGCCACCATCACCGGCGGCACGCCGAGCAACGCCCTCATCGAGGACAGCGTCACCTCCGCCACCGGCAAGTTCGACATCAGCGACATCGACACGGGCCAGAGCCGCTTCAAGGCCGAGACCCTGACGGGCCGCTACGGCGCGCTGGCGATCGACCTCAACGGCAACTACACCTACGCGCTCGGCGACGCCGCGCAGGCGCTGACCGGCGGGCAGCTCGCCACCGACACGATCTCGGTCCACGCCCTCGACGGCACCGCGCAGAGCGTGGTGTTCAGCATCACGGGCGTCAACGATGCGGCGACCATCACGGGCACGGCCTCGGGCGCGGTGACGGAGAACGACAGCCCCTCCGCTACCGGTCAGCTCACCGTGAGCGACGTCGACACCGGCGAGTCGAGCTTCAAGGCCGAGACTGTGGCGGGCGGCTACGGCTCGCTCCGGATCGACAGCACCGGCGCTTGGGCCTACGACCTCGACGGCCGGGCGGAATCGCTGCGAGACGGCGAGCCGGCGAACGACACGATCTCGGTGCATTCCTTCGACGGCACCACCAAGACGATCGCGATCGCCATCACCGGCAAGAACGACGCGGCCACCTTCACGGGTGACAGCTCGGGCTCGGTGACCGAGGACGGAACGACCACCGTCTCCAAGACCCTGACCGCCACCGACGTCGACGCGGGCGAGGTCGGCTTCCGGGCCGGCACCGTCGCGGGCGCCTACGGCTCGCTCCGGATCGACAGCGTCGGCAACTGGACCTACGACCTCGACAATTCCAGCGCCGCGGTTCAGGCGCTGCCGGGCACCTTCTCGGGCGACGACACGATCTCGGTGCAGTCCTTCGACGGCACCCGCCAGACGATCACGATCGACGTCACCGGCGCGAACGACACGGCCTCCATCGGCGGCACGGTCTCGGGCTCGGTGGTGGAGGACAGCATCACCTCCGCGAGCGGCAAGCTGACCGTCTCCGACGTCGATGCCGACGAGGACCACTTCCAGGCGGCCACCGTCACGGGCAGCTACGGCTCGCTCCGGATCGACAGCCTCGGCAGCTGGACCTACGACCTCAACAACGGCAACGCCACGGTGCAGGGCCTCAGCGCCGGCGACACGCTGACCGACCTGCTCCCGGTACTCTCGGCCGACAGCACGGCCGGCACCATCAGCATCACCATCAACGGGCAGAACGAGCCCGTCATCGGTGGCGGTGGCGGTGGCGGTGGCGGCGGTGGTGGCGGCGGCGGTGCGGGCCCGACCAATCCGGTCGGGGGCGGCGGCACCGCGGTCTCCGGCACGGACGGGGCCGACAGCCTCACCGGCACGGACGGCAGCGACAGCATCCTGCTGCTCGGGGGCAACGACACCTACCTCGGGCTCGGCGGCGACGACTCGGTATTCGGCAATCAGGGCGACGACCAGCTCTTCGGCAACCAGGGCAACGACACGCTCTACGGCGGCCAGGGACTCGACTCGCTCTACGGCGGCCAGGGCAGCGACGTGCTGTTCGGCAACATCGGCACCGACAGCCTCTACGGCGGCCAGGGCAACGACACCCTCTACGGTGGCCAGGGCGACGACGTGCTCTCGGGAGACCTCGGCGACGACATCCTGTCGGGCGATCTCGGGGCGGACCGGTACGTGTTCGGCCAGAACTCGGGCCGCGACCTCGTCCTCGGCTTCAGCCAGGGCCAGGGCGACCGCCTCGACCTGCAGGGCCAGACCTACCAGGTCGGGACCACGGCGAGCGGCAACACCCTGCTGACGCTCTCGGGCGGCGGCACGGTGGAGCTCTCGGGCGTCAGCCGGACGAGCTTCGGCACCGGCGCCGGCTACCTCGCCTGAGGCGAGACGCCCGAAGGATGCGAAGCTCCGCGGCCGAGAGGCCGCGGGGCTTCGTCGTGTGCTCGCTCCGGTGAACAATGGCCCTCGCTACGTCGCTTTGCCCAGGCCCAACTTGCCGCGCTGGTGACGCCATCGTGCATCCCCGACCACCCCGACACGTGAGAATCGCACCCGCCCGCAGTCCGTCCGGGTGGTGGGTTTGGCTCTGGCGGCGGGCCAGCCGGAGGACATTCCAGGCGTTGCCCGGATCTGTGGATCCGACCGTGAAATTTGCGGAGTTGCATATCTGCCACGCTCCCAAAGGTGCAATCTGCACGATACAAAGAGAAAATCTGGTTGTATTGCTGGACCTCCCGGAATGTAGTTTTTCGATATCTTCAAACACCTGATGCAAAAATTCTGATTATGTTTTGAGTAAAATCGGCACTTTGTTTAAATCGCACGTTCAGGTCCTACGCTGGTTTCAGATTCTTGTTATTTGAAAGCGCCGTTATTGCCGAAGATGCAAATCCTCGGCAACAGCGCATTGCGGTTATGCGCGTGATGCTCCCGCTCTAAGCAGTTTTCACAACATCACTAGAAGTTGACATTCCGTGAATGGAGAAGCGAAAAATTGCTGGCAACGAGGGGAGTGTCATGGCGACGCCAAAGATTACGATCGACAGGCAGGATGACGGTGTTTGTACGATTACGTACAAGAGCGATACGCTTACGAAGACCTATTCCGGATACTGGGACGATGCCACGCCTTATGACGGTGCATCCGGCGATCTGCTGTTCCGGAACCACAAGGGATCGAGCCCGGAGAAGCCCGCCTTTCAGCTGTCGGGTGGGATCGGCGGTCGCTCGGGTATCAACATCCACCGCGGGTTGAGCACGAAGTCGTCCGAGGGGTGCATTGTCACCGATCAGGCGAACATCAACGAGATCTACAAGGATCTCGGCATCGACCCGGTCGTGGTCGGAACCCGGAACATGCAGGACGCGGGTGTCGACTACGAAATCACCGGAAATTGGGCCGCAGCTCTGAAGCTTGAGGTTGACAAGACGAACGTCAAGGAGGGCGACACCTTCAACCTGAAGATCAGCCTGCAGGGTGCCGGAGGCGCCAACGGCGTGTCGAAGCCGATCTTCGTGAAGCTGGCCGATCTCGGGGCGAATGCGATCGATATCAGCGGACTTCAGACGACCTCGATCGCTGGCTACGGTAGCGGCTGGATCAAGCTCGACGCCATGACACCGTCGAAGTCGATCGCCCTCACGGCCGTGGACGATCAGCTGAGCGAGAACCCGGAGACTGTCCGCTTCGCGATCTCCGACTACTTGGTGATGAATGATTACAACACGCAGCCGGATCAATATTATAAGGACTCTGTCAGCGTTCTCACGTCGATGGGGTCAATTTCGACCAGCGTCACCATCACGGACAACGAGCTGCTCGACAAATCGGTCCAGGCCAGCGGTGGTTACGAGGGCTACAACAACAACGCGCAGTTCGCCCCCGGGCAGAAGGTCAGCGTCTACTTCGACCCCTACACGATTCCCGACGAACTGAAGGTCACGTCGAGCAACGGCGCATCGCTGCTCGATACGGGATTCATCGGGGGCCACAGCTTCAGCGGCACCTTCACGGTGCCGACCAAGAGCGATGGCATCGTCAACATTCAGGTTCTCACCAACGATCCCGGCACGGCCTGGGAGTTCCTGCTGTCCTCGGTCAGGAGCACGCCGTCGCAGAATGTGGCGCGCCTCATGTCCGCCCCGTCCCAGAGCCTATCGGCTTCCGCGGCGCTTCAGCTTGCGAGCGCGACGAGCCCTCTGTCCCTCTCGCAGAACAACCTCGTGACCTCGGAGGGCGAGCACGACTCCGCGGGCCTGACCTTCGCCGTCGCCCTGAACGATGAAGCCTATAGGGGCAAGACCATCGAGTGGAAGCTCGTTCCCGACACCACGAATGGTGCGCAGGGCGATGATTTTCCGGCCGGTACCCCGACGTCCGGCGATTTCCAGATCGCCAACTCGGCCTCCGTAGGCAGCCAGATCTTCGAGTTCGAATTCCCGGATCCGGTCGACGACGGTCTCGCTGAGGGTTTGGAGCGGTTTTCCATCCAGCTCTTCGATAAGGCGAGCGGTACCCCAATTCTTGACAGCAACGGTGCCGCGGTCTCCGCCTCGTTCGGTATCATCGACCAGTTCACCTTCGTCGAGCCGGTCAACGGCGACGACAACGATAATTACATCGTCGGGACGACACTTACCGACGTCCTGGCAGGCAGGGTCGGCAGCGATGTAATTCTCGGTCTCGAAGGCAACGACATTATCGAAGGCGACAGCGGCAATGACACCATCCTGGGTGGATCAGGCGACGACCTGATCAACGCCGGGTTCGGGGAGGATCAGGTCGACGGCGGAGCCGGCTTCGATGTTCTGTACCTGGCGCGCCCACAGGCCAGCATCACCCTGACCACCAACGCGGATGGCTCGCTGAGCATCTCGGACGGCTCCACAGTGCCGCTCGGCACCAAGGTTGTCCGGAATATCGAGCGAATCGTTTACGCCGATGGGGTAACGGACGTCGTTTCGGAAGCCCCCGCTCTGCCAGTGCCGACCGCGCCGTCCACGGGCGGCGGAGGCGGCACAGGCGGGAGTTCCGGCTCGGAGAACCCTTCGAGTGGCGGCGGGACCGCGGCGACCGGGACCGACGGCGACGACTCGCTCCTCGGCACCGCCGGCGGCGACGCGATCCTCCTGCTCGGGGGCAATGACACCTACCTGGGGCTCGCCGGCAACGACTCGGTGTTCGGCAACAAGGGCGACGACGTCCTGTTCGGCAACCAGGGCAACGACACGCTCTGGGGCGGGCAGGGCAACGACAGCCTCTACGGCGGCATGGACTCGGACGTGCTGTTCGGCAACCTCGGGGCCGACATCCTGTTCGGCAACAAGGGCACCGACACGCTGTTCGGGGGCCAGGGTTCGGACACCCTCTACGGCGGGCAGGGCGACGACGTGCTCTCGGGAGACCTCGGCGACGACATCCTGTCGGGCGACCTCGGGGCGGACCGGTACGTGTTCGGCCAGAACTCGGGCCGCGACCTCGTCCTCGGCTTCAGCCAGGGCCAGGGCGACCGCCTCGACCTCCAGGGCCAGACCTACCAGGTCGGGACCACGGCGAGCGGCAACACCCTGCTGACGCTCTCGGGCGGCGGCACGGTGGAGCTCTCGGGCGTCAGCCGGACGAGCTTCGGCACCGGCGCCGGCTACCTCGCCTGAGCCTCAGACCGCGCCGCCGGCCCCCGGGCCCGGCGGCGCGGCGCGCGAGCATGGAGACGAGCCCCGTGGGGCGGCCCCGAACGGCCGCAGCGCGGGGCTTCGCGCATCGGCCCATCCCCCGCACCTTGCCGCGGCGGCCGCCCGACCCATCCTGAGGCCCGTCCGCCGGGCAGATCCGCCCGTCGGTACGGAGGCCTGACACGATCATGAAGCACGGCGCCCGCAACGACATTCCGGCCGAGATCGTCGCGATCAAGCGCGGCACGGTGATGGCCCAGGTCGAGGCCCGGATCCAGGGCACCGACTACCGGATCACCTCGGTGATGACCCTCGATTCCCTCGAGGCCCTGGCGCTCCAGCCCGGCGACACCGTGCACGTCGTCGCCAAGGCGGTGAACGTCCTCCTGGTGAAGCCCTGACGGGTGAGACCCTGACCGGCGAACCTCCGGGGCGGCCGTCCGCCCCGCCTCTCCCGCGTGCCCGCCCCGCGGGCCGGCGGGTTGACGCCGGCGGCGGCGTTTGCGACCGCAGGCCGCGGCACGGCTCCTGCCTTCCCGGGGCGGGCCGCAGGCGCCGCAGGGAGACCCGATGACCACCGCGATCGACAGCGATCAGAAGCTCCACCTCGTCTTCGGGGGCGAGCTCGCGAACCTCGAAGGGGTTCGCTTCCGCGACCTGAAGGGCCTCGACATCGTCGGGATCTACCCCGACTACGCCTCGGCCCAGGTCGCCTGGAAGGCCAAGGCCCAGGCCACCGTCGACCAGGCCCAGACCCGCTACTTCATCGTCCACCTCCACCGGCTGCTGGAGCCGTGAAGCCGGGCTCCGTGAAGCCATTGTGACGCCCGGCCGCCGCTGGTAAGAGCCGGCGCGGCCGTGCGCCCTCGCGGAGGGCGGCCCTGATCGTCGAAACCCGTATTCGCCGACGAGACCCGAGGTTGAGTGTGCCGGCATGAAGTCTTCGATCAAGATCATCGCCGGCAACGCCAGTCGCCCGCTGGCCGAGGCCATCGCGGCCTACCTCGAGCTGCCGCTCGCCAAGTGCATGGTCCGGCGCTTCGCCGACATGGAGATCTTCGTCGAGCTGCAGGAGAACGTCCGCGGCGAGGACGTGTTCATCGTGCAGTCCACGTCGTTCCCGGCGAACGACCACCTGATGGAATTGCTGATCATGATCGACGCGGCGCGGCGCTCCTCGGCGCGCCGCATCACCGCGGTGATCCCCTATTTCGGCTATGCCCGGCAGGACCGGCGCACCTCCGGCCGCACCCCGATCTCGGCCAAGCTCGTCGCGAACCTGATCACCGAGGCCGGCGCCGACCGGGTGCTGACGCTCGACCTCCACGCCGGCCAGATCCAGGGCTTCTTCGACATTCCCACCGACAACCTGTTCGCCGCCCCCGTGATGGTGCGCGACATCAAGGAGCGCCTCGCCGGGGGCGACCGCATGGTGGTCTCGCCGGACGTCGGCGGCGTGGTCCGCGCCCGCGCCATCGCCAAGCGGATCGACGCGCAGCTCGCCATCGTCGACAAGCGCCGCGAGCGCCCGGGCGAATCCGAGGTGATGAACATCATCGGCGAGGTCGAGGGCCGCTCCTGCATCCTCGTGGACGACATCGTGGATTCGGGCGGCACCCTGGTGAACGCCGCCGAGGCGCTGCTCAACGCCGGCGCCCGGGACGTCTCGGCCTACATCACGCACGGGGTCCTGTCCGGCGGCGCGGTCTCGCGCATCGCCGCCTCGCGCATGAAGGAGCTCGTCATCACCGACTCGATCCAGCCGACCCAGGCCGTCAAGCTCGCGCGCAACATCCGCGTCGCGACGATCGCGCCGCTCCTCGGCGAGGCGATCGGGCGCACCGCCACCGAATCGAGCGTGTCGAGCCTGTTCGACTGATCCGGTTCAGATACCCGGACCAGATACCCGGGCGAGATACCTGGGGACGCGCCGGCCCGCCGCACCCGGTACGGATCGTGCACCCTTCCCTCGCGCCCTATCTATCGGGCTCGGTCGGCGGGGAGGCGCGAACGCGGGATGAGCGGCAACGGTGTGGTGATCGGCATCCACGGGCTGGCCAACAAGCCCCCCGCCGAGGAGAAGGCGCGCTGGTGGCGCGCGGCGATCCACGAGGGCATCCAGCGCAACGCCTCGGTGGTGGCGCCCGATTTCCCCTTCGCCTTCGTCTACTGGGCGGACCTGCGCTACGACGCGCCGCTCACCGACGAGACCAACCACGAGCCCTACTACACCGACGGGCGCCTCGGCGCCTTCCCGGAGCCAGAGGACGCCGCCCCGACGCTGGCCGACCGGATCTACCGCGTCCTCGACCGGGTCCAGGAGCGGACCGGGCTCACGCCCCTCGACGACGCCATCCTGGAATACCGCCTCGACGACCTCTGGGGCTACCACGAGGACGCCGCCTTCCGGGACGCCGCCCGCGACCGCCTCGCCGCGGCGCTGGAGCGCCACGCCGGCCGTCCGATCCTGATCGCCGCCCATTCCATGGGCTCGCTCATCGCCTACGACGTGCTGCGCCGGGCCGAGGCCGCGGGCCGGCCCCTGCCGGTGACCCACCTCGTCGGCCTCGGCTCGCCGCTCGGCCTCGCCGAGGTCAAGCTGCGCCTCGAGGCCGAGCACGGCCCGCTGCGGGTCCCGGCGGGCCTTGGCGCCTGGACGAACCTGATCGACCGGCACGACATCGCCACGGTGGGCGAGGACCTCGGCGCGAGCTACGGGCCGAACGCCGCGGGGGTCCGGGTGCGGGACCGCGTCGTGCGCAACGCCTACCAGCGCCCGGACGGGACGGTGAACCACCACAAGTCCTATGGCTACCTGCGCACGCCGGCCTTCTCGCGCCTCGTCCTCGACTTCGTGCGCGGCTGAGGCCGCGCCGGCGCCTCAGCTCTCCGCGATGGCGAGCGCCGCCTCCCGCAGCCGGCGGCGCTGGGCGTAGACCACGAACAGCAGCAGGCCGAGGAGGATCGCGGGCGGCGCGGCCATGCCGGGCGGGTCGCCGGCGATGAGGTGGCTGCCCACCGCGCCGATCATCACGAGGGCAAGGAGCCCGGCCCCGGCCGCCGCGTAGCCCCGGAACAGCAGGAGCGCCGCGCCGAGGAGCTGCGCCGCGCCGACCGCGTACATGAGCCAGGGATCGTAACCGAAGTGCCGGAAGCCCTCGACCTCGAAGGGGCTCGCGGCGAGCTTCATGCAGCCCGCCACCGCGAAGCCCGCGGCGAGCAGGCCCCGCAGCACCATCCCGGCGACCCGGGCCTTGCGCCCCCGGGCCCGCACCGCGCGCTCGCTCTTCAGCATCGTTCCTCCTGCGCCCCGTCCCCCGGGAGGCCAAGGGCCTTCCGGGGCCCTGCAAGGGCCTTCGCGGACACCCGGCCGCCCTCGCGTCCGGGCGGCGGTTCGCGATTGCGCCGCAACCCCCGGGACCTATATAGAGAAGTCTTCCCTTGCAGTGTGAGACGGGATGCTCCGGCCATCGAGCCGTGGTCCGGAGCGAGCGGCGCCGCGTACCCGGCGCCCCCGGCCCGTCACCTGAGAGCCGCTGGAGTTGCCCGATGTCCCAGGGTCCGTTGATGCCGAAGGCCACCGCCGTGTGGCTGGTCGAGAACACTTCGCTGGCCTTCGAGCAGATCGCCGATTTCTGCAAGCTCCACCCCCTCGAGGTGAAGGGCATCGCCGACGGCGAGGTGGCGGCCGGCATCAAGGGGCTCGACCCGATCACCACGGGCCAGCTCACCCGCGACGAGATCGAGAAGGCCCAGAAGGCGCCGCACTACCGGCTGAAGGTGGCGGTCTCGAAGGTCAAGCTGCCGGAGGTGAAGCGCACCACCAAGGGCCCGCGCTACACGCCCCTCTCCCGCCGCCAGGACCGGCCGAACGCCATCCTCTGGCTGCTGCGCAACCACCCCGAGCTGAAGGACGCGCAGATCATCCGCCTCGTCGGCACCACCAAGTCGACGATCCAGCAGATCCGCGAGCGCACCCACTGGAACTCCAGCGCCCTGCAGCCGATGGATCCCGTGACGCTCGGCCTCTGCACGCAGATCGACCTCGACTTCGAGGTGCAGCGCGCCGCCAAGGACCGCCCCGCCGCGGTGGCGACCGAGGCCGGCGCCTCGCTCCTGCCCGCCGAGGTCTCGACGGCCGCCGAGGAAGAGGCCGACACCTACGGGGACACCCGCCACGGCGGCCGCGAGGAGCGCCTCGACGCCGATTCGGTCTTCGCCAAGCTGAAGGGCATGCGCCGCCACGACGAGGACGACGAGGAGTAGGGCGCGCGGCCGCCCATAGCGTCTGGATCGGCGTGTGGATCGGCGCCGGATCCGGGCGGGATCGCGGGAAGCGGTGCTCCCCCGCCCCTCCTGTTGAAGTCGAATCGCCGATGCGCTAGAGAGCGGGCGTCCTCCGGGCCGGGCGCGACGGTCATTGCGCGCGCGCCGTTCCGGGCGACCGCCCTCGTACACCGTGACGATCGCGTCGGCAGGCCGGCCCCGAGGGGCCGGCGCCGCCCCGCCCCAGGCGGGCGGCAGCGGCGTAGCGGGGGTGACCGCAGCACGAGCCGCCGACGCATGAGGTCCCCCCGCGGGGCCGTTCAGGAGAGAGAATGACTGCTGGTACCGCTCTGGCGCGTGGACCGAGCCGCGACGACTTCGCGGCCCTGCTCGAGGAGAGCTTCCTCAAGCACGAGATCACCGAGGGCTCCGTCGTCAAGGGTCGCGTCGTCGCGATCGAGAAGGACGTCGCCGTCATCGACATCGGCGCGAAGACCGAGGGCCGCGTCGCCCTCAAGGAATTCAACGGCCCCGGCCCCGGCCGCGAGGGCGAGCTCGCCGTCGGCGACGAGGTCGAGGTCTACGTCGACCGCATCGAGAATGCGCTCGGCGAGGCCGTCATCTCCCGCGACAAGGCCCGTCGCGAGGAGTCGTGGGTGAAGCTCGAGAAGGCCTTCGAGGCCAACGAGCGCGTCTCCGGCACCATCTTCAACCAGGTCAAGGGCGGCTACACCGTCGACCTCGACGGCGCCGTGGCGTTCCTGCCGCGCTCCCAGGTGGACATCCGCCCGGTGCGCGACGTGACCCCGCTGCTGGGCACGCCCCAGCCGTTCCAGATCCTCAAGATGGATCGCCGCCGCGGCAACATCGTCGTGTCGCGCCGCACCGTCCTCGAGGAGAGCCGCGCCGAGCAGCGCTCCGAGCTCGTGGCCAACCTCGAAGAGGGTCAGGTCATCGACGGCGTCGTCAAGAACATCACCGAGTACGGCGCCTTCGTCGATCTCGGCGGCATCGACGGCCTCCTGCACGTCACCGACATGGCGTGGCGCCGCGTGAACCACCCGTCCGAGGTCGTGACCATCGGCCAGACGGTCAAGGTCAAGATCATCAAGATCAACCACGAGACGCACCGCATCTCGCTCGGCATCAAGCAGCTGCTGGCCGATCCGTGGGAGGGCATCGCCGCTCGCTATCCCGTGGACGCCAAGCTCAAGGGCCGCGTGACCAACATCACCGACTACGGCGCCTTCGTGGAGCTGGAGCCGGGGATCGAGGGCCTGATCCACGTCTCCGAGATGAGCTGGACCAAGAAGAACGTCCACCCGGGCAAGATCGTCTCCACCTCCCAGGAGGTCGAGGTGCAGATCCTCGAGGTCGATCCCGTCAAGCGCCGCATCTCGCTCGGCCTCAAGCAGACCCTCCAGAACCCCTGGGAGGCCTTCGCCGAGCAGCATCCGGTGGGCTCCGAGGTCGAGGGCGAGGTCAAGAACAAGACCGAGTTCGGCCTGTTCATCGGCCTCGACGGCGACGTGGACGGCATGGTCCACCTGTCCGACCTCGACTGGAACCGCCCCGGCGAGCAGGTCATCGAGGAGTTCAAGAAGGGCGACATGGTCAAGGCGCAGGTTCTCGACGTCGACGTCGAGAAGGAGCGCATCTCGCTCGGCATCAAGCAGATCGGCGGCGACCCCTTCGCGGAGGCCGGCGAGATCAAGAAGGGCCAGGTGGTCACCTGCGAGGTGACCGAGGTCAAGGATTCGGGCGTCGAGGTGAAGATCATCGACACCGACCTCTCGACCTTCATCCGCCGGGCCGAGCTCGCCCGCGACCGCGGCGACCAGCGCCCCGAGCGCTTCGCGGCGGGCGAGAAGTTCGACGCCCGGGTGACCATGTTCGACCGCAAGGCGCGCCGCGTCCAGCTGTCGATCAAGGCCCTCGAGGTGGCCGAGGAGAAGGAGGCGATGGCCCAGTTCGGCTCCGCCGATTCCGGC
Source organism: Methylobacterium sp. A54F (assembly GCF_053346035.1). Taxonomy (NCBI): domain Bacteria; kingdom Pseudomonadati; phylum Pseudomonadota; class Alphaproteobacteria; order Hyphomicrobiales; family Methylobacteriaceae; genus Methylobacterium; species Methylobacterium sp. A54F. Next base: position 186,709 of record NZ_JBKFBF010000010.1, read on the forward strand.
GCCTCCCTCGGCGACATCCTGGGCGCGGCCTTCAAGAAGGCCCGCACGAGCGACGACAAGGAGTGAGCCTCGGGGGCGCCTCGCCGCGAACCGGCGAGGCCTCCGGGACCGGTCAGGAAGGCCCGCGCGGGACCCCCGCGCGGGCCTTTCGCGTCTCGGCGCCCTTGTGACGCTGCGCGGGGGGCGTGGGCCGGGCCCCCCTTGCGGCCCCCCGCGGGCCGGGGCTAGAACACGCCACGCCCGCCGTCGCGAACAGCGCGCGCCTTTGATACCAATGACTTGGTCTGTACCAGCGGGGTGGTGCAAACCGCACCCGGATATGGGACAGCTGCTCCGCGGCCCGACCGTCCGGGTCCGGGGCCAAGAACGGGACGCCGGCATCGGGCCGGGGCGCAGGGAGAAGACCGTCGCATGGCCGCTGACGCCGAACTGCTGATCGACCGCCGGCGCCTGCGCCGCAGCCTCTCCCTGTGGCGGGTGCTCGGCATCGGTGGCCTCGTGGTCGCCGCCGGCGCCCTCGGCTACCGGGCGCGCACGGGCGGCGAGGCCGGGTTCGGCCTCGGGGCGGTGCAGCCGCAGATCGCCCGGATCTCGATCTCGGGCTTCATCGCGGGCAGCGAGGCGACCGCCAAGCTGATGAAGCGGGTCGGCGAGGCCTCCGCCGTCCAGGGCGTCGTCGTCTCGATCAACTCCCCCGGCGGCACCACCACGGGGTCCGAGGAGCTGTACCGCAACCTGCGCCAGCTCGCGGCCAAGAAGCCGATCGTCGCCTTCGTGGACGGCACCGCGGCCTCGGGCGCCTACATCACGGCGATCGCGGCCGACCACATCGTGGCCCGCGAGACCGCCCTCGTCGGCTCGATCGGCGTGCTGTTCCAGTACCCCGACGTGTCGGGGCTCCTCGACAAGGTCGGCGTCAAGGTCGAGTCCGTGAAGTCCTCGCCCCTCAAGGCCGAGCCCTCGGGCTTCACGCCGACCTCGCCGGAGGCGCGGGCCGCCCTCGCGGCCGTGGTCGGCGACACCTACGCCTGGTTCAAGGGCCTCGTGGCCGAGCGCCGCGGGCTCGCCGAGGCCGATCTCGGCCGGGTCTCGGACGGACGCATCTTCAGCGGGCGCCAGAGCGTGCCGCTGCACCTCGTGGACGAGCTCGGCGGCGAGCGCCAGGCCGTCGCCTGGCTGGAGAGCCAGCGCAACGTGACCAAGGACCTGCCGATCTACGACTGGAAGCCGCGGTCCGAGAGCGACTTCAAGCTCTGGTCGGCGCTCGGCTGGGGGGCCGGGCTCGTCGGCCTCGCGGGCCTCTCCGAGGAGATGCGGGCGCTCGGCGCGGAGACGGGCGCGGTCGCCCGCGGCGGGCTCCTCGCCGTGTGGCGCCCGAGCCCGGCCACGCCCTGAGGCGCCTCATCCGCGAAGTACGCCCGCGACGCGACGCCCCCGCCCCTACCAGAAGACCGGACGCCATGATCAAGTCAGAGCTTGTGCTCAAGATCGCGGAGCAGAACCCGCATCTCTACCAGCGCGACGTCGAGACCCTGGTCAACGCGATCCTCGACACCATCGCGGACGCGCTTGCCCGCGGCGACCGGGTGGAGCTGCGGGGCTTCGGCGCGTTCTCGGTGAAGCGGCGCGACGCGCGGCGCGGCCGCAACCCGCGCACGGGGGCGGCCGTTGCCGTCTCCGAGAAGGCGATCCCGGTGTTCAAGACCGGCAAGGAGATGCGCCAGCGCCTCAACGCCGCGGGCATCGGCGAGAGCGCCTCCGCGGCCGAGTGAGCGCGGCCGAGATGATGCAGAGCTAGGAGTCGGAGAGATCGATGGTGCGCTTCCTCAAGGGCCTGGTGCTGCTGCCCGTCGCGATCCTGGTGGTGCTGCTCGCGGTGGCCAACCGCGAGGCGGTGCGCGTCTCCTTCGATCCGTTCTCGCCCGAGATGCCGGTGTTCAGCGCGACGCTGCCCCTCTACGCGATCCTGTTCATCACGGTGGCCGTCGGCATCGTGGTCGGCGGGATCGGCGCCTGGCTCGGCCAGGGCGGAACCCGCCGGACGGCACGCCAGCGCCACCGCGAGATCCGCCGCCTGGAGGGCGAGACCGCCCGCCTGCGCGCCTACGCGCCGGAGGCCGAGCCCGGCCTCGGCGGCGGCCGCGGCGGCCTGCCCGCCACGATGTCCACCACCCTGCCCGCCCCGCGCTGAGCCGTGCCGCCCGACATCCGCGTCAAGATCTGCGGCCTGAGCACCGCCGCGACCCTCGCGGCGGCCCTCGACGCGGGCGCGGACTGGATCGGGCTCGTCCACTTCCCGAAGAGCCCGCGGCACGTGCCGCTGGAGACGGCCCGCGTCCTCTCGGGCCAGGCGAAGGGCCGGGCCGAGCGGGTAGTGCTCCTCGTCGACCCGGACGACGCCCTCCTCGATGCCGCGTTGGCCGCCGCCGAGCCCGATCTCGTGCAGCTCCACGGCCGCGAGAGCCCCGCCCGCGTCGCCGCGATCCGGGCCCGCGCCGGGCGGCCGGTGATGAAGGCCCTCGGCATCGCCGAGGCCGCCGACCTCGCCCGGGTGCCGGCCTACGCGGAGGTCGCCGACCGCCTCCTCCTCGACGCCAAGGCGCCGCCCGGCGCGGAGCTGCCCGGCGGGAACGGCCGCGCCTTCGACTGGTCGCTCTTGAGCGGGGCCGCCCTCCCGGCGGGCTGGATGCTCTCCGGCGGCCTTACCCCGGCGGGCGTCGCCGAGGCGCTCGCCCGCACGGGGGCCCGCGCCGTCGACGTCTCCTCGGGGGTCGAGGCGCGCCCGGGCGCGAAGGACCCGGCGCTGATCGCGGCCTTCGTGGCGGCCGCCCGCGCCTGACGGCGGCCCCGGGCCGGCCCGATCGCACCGTCTGCCGCATTGTCGCGACCCGCCCGAAGGGTCTAGTGGGTCTCATCACAAGCCCGACCGAGATCATCCCGACGAGGATTGCCGCCGTGACCATCGCACCCATCCCGAACTCCTTCCGGACCGGTCCGGACGAGCGCGGCCGCTTCGGCATCTTCGGCGGGCGCTTCGTGGCCGAGACGCTGATGCCGCTGATCCTCGACCTGGAGGCGGCCTACGAAGCCGCCAAGGCCGACCCGGCCTTCCAGGCCGAGATGGATGCGGGGCTGACCCACTACGTCGGCCGCCCGAGCCCGCTCTACTTCGCCGAGCGGCTGACCGAGCACCTGCGCGCGGGGGCGCCCGCCGGCCACGGCGCCAAGGTCTACTTCAAGCGCGAGGAGCTGAACCACACCGGCTCCCACAAGGTGAACAACGTGCTGGGCCAGATCCTGCTGGCCCGCCGCATGGGCAAGCCGCGCATCATCGCCGAGACCGGCGCTGGCCAGCACGGCGTCGCCACCGCGACCCTCTGCGCCCGCTACGGCCTGAAATGCGTCGTCTACATGGGCGCCGTCGACGTCGCCCGGCAAGCCCCCAACGTCTTCCGCATGAAGATGCTCGGCGCCGAGGTGGTGCCCGTCGAGTCCGGCACGAAGACCCTCAAGGACGCCATGAACGAGGCCCTGCGCGACTGGGTCACCAACGTCGCCGACACCTTCTACTGCATCGGCACGGTGGCGGGCCCCCACCCCTACCCGGCCATGGTGCGCGACTTCCAGTCGATCATCGGCCGCGAGACGAAGGCCCAGATGCGGGAGGCCGAGGGCCGCCTGCCGGACTCGCTCATCGCCTGCATCGGCGGCGGCTCGAACGCCATGGGCCTGTTCCACCCCTTCCTGGACGACCCCGAGGTCGAGATCTACGGCGTGGAGGCGGCTGGCCACGGCGTCGCCTCGGGCCTCCACGCCGCCTCCCTCACGGGCGGCAAGCCGGGGGTCCTGCACGGCAACCGCACCTACCTGCTGATGGACGGCGACGGCCAGATCGCCGACGCGCACTCGATCTCGGCGGGGCTCGACTATCCGGGCATCGGCCCCGAGCACGCCTACCTGCACGAGGCCGGGCGCGTCACCTACCTGTCGGCCACCGACGCCGAGACGCTCGAGGCGTTCCAGCTCTGCTCCAAGCTCGAGGGCATCATCCCGGCCCTTGAGCCCGCCCACGCCCTCGCCAAGGTGATGGAAATCGCCCCCGCCAAGCCCGCCGACCACCTGATGGTGCTCAACCTCTCGGGTCGGGGCGACAAGGACATCCCGCAGGTGGCCGAGATCCTGGGCACCCGCCTCTGAGGGGCGCCCGCCGGGCCCGGTGACCGGTTGACACCGCGCGGGCGATCTCCCTATACCGCCCCGGTCTCCGGACGGCGGCCGCGCAGGCCGCCGGCAAGGCTCGGGGCGGGGTAGCTCAGCTGGTTAGAGCAGAGGAATCATAATCCTTGTGTCGGGGGTTCAAATCCCTCCCTCGCTACCACTTCAGACCCACGATCGTTCGTCAGACACAGGTCCACCGTGTAGGTCTGGCCACCGAGGCTCAGACGGTCGCCATCCGCTTGGCTGAAGCCGAGGATCAGGTCGCGGCCGGCATTGGACCCGCAACCGAAGCGGTCCGCGCCAAGGTCCCCTGAGAGCCCGTCGCCCTGGTCGCCGAAGAGCTGGCCGTCGCGGCTCGGCCGCGATGGTGGGCTGGCTCGTCTCCGGGCAGGGCATCGGGCCGCATATCAGCGCCTTCGATACGTCGACCCGCGCCGATGGCACCTTCTCACGCGCCGACTTCACCGACGACCAGCCCCATGACGTCTATCGCTGCCCGGCGGGCCGGATGCTGGCGACGACCGGCACCTTGGCCAACGACGGGGTGATGCTGATGCCTCACGCGAGCGAGTTCGACTGCGCGCCATGTCCGCCGAAGGCGCGGTGCTGCCCGAACAAGCCGGAACGCAAGCTGCCACGCTCGGTCCACGAGGGCGCGCGAGACATGGCCCGCGACCTCGCACGAACCAAGGACGGCGAAACCGCACGCCGCGAGCGTAAGAAGGTCGATATGGTGTTTGCCCATTTCGAGCACGTCCTCAAACTGGATCGCCTCCGGTTGCGAGGACCCAATGGAGCGAGAGACGAGTTCCACCTCGCCGCAGCCGCTCAGAACCTGAGGAAGTCGGCCGAGATCATCCCGGTCCCGCAGCCGAGCCCGGCTTGATCGAGGGAGACCTCACGGCCAGGGGAAAGAGGCTGCCCCTGTCCGTCGCCGATCTCGGCCCCCACCGCGTTCTTCAATAAAATCGACCTTAAGTGGATAGCCTATGGCGCTCCTCAGCGTCCCCCAAATCGGGCATTCGCCTGCCGGAGGCGACTTGAAAATCTTGACCATCAACGAGGCAGACCGATAATTTGCTAGGTGACTACGGCATCTCTGGAAGGACAGGGAACGCAGCGAGTCGGTCTGACGGCGACCGGGGCAGCCCGAGCACGTAGTGTCAGCAGCGGGTGTCGAACCCCGCCCGTAGTCGCCTGATTTCGCTCACCGATCACAGATGCACCCTTTGTCCTTGCAAAGCGATCAGCGCGAGGCTCTTCGCCTTGGACTTACCTACGCCGCAGCTGGAAAGGCTAAACTCGCATTGCCTTGGCTGAAGCGCTCGATGCCAAATCCGGTCGCAGCGCTCCGCATTGCGGAAATCTATGCGCGCAGCCGTTCGATGCGCTCCTCAAGGACGTCGCTAAATTATGCAGCTGCGGCGCTTGGGGAAGCACACGATCTGGAAATCAACGAGCGGAAAGAGCTTGCAACACTTATCGAAGATTTGATGAAGCGACGTTTCTATCCAAGTCCCTGCGATTTACGACCAATCAGATATGCAAGATCCTTAGTATTATAGGCAAATAGCGAGCGTTTCAGAAAAATATCAGGACAAGCGAAATTCAATCACTCCGTATGAATGCGCCTTTGTGGCCAGGACAGTGACCGTTTTCTGGTTCAAGAGCAGTGTCCGCTCCAACGCATTTCCGCCCGGAAGCTGACGGGCGGACATCCATTCTCCGCAGACCGTCCTCGCCCGGCAATGGCCTCCTGCAGTGCGACGGGAAGGTCGAACCGGCGCTGCGGCGCCTGTCCCAGCGCGGTGCCCTCCGGGTGCTCCCGGCCGTCGTCACAGTCCACGTGGGACCGGCCGCACACGGCCCGGCCCTGCCACAGCTCTCGGCCTGCATCGAACCCGAAGCCGGTCGTCCCTGCCACGCCTCTACGGCCGAGGCCGCGCTGATCTCAGTCGGTCCGGCGGTCGATGCTGCCAGGGCAGCGTCGCGGCGATCATCGCTCGACGCCGCACGGCTCGACGATGAGACCCTTGATGCGCGCGCCCAGGGCGTCCATCGCGAAGGGCTTCGTGAGCACCTGCATGCCCGGGCCGAGCCGTCCATCGGCGATGACGGCCGCCTCGGCGTAGCCGGTGATGAACAAAACCTTGAGGTCGGGCCGGCGTTCGCGGGCGGCATCCGCCATCTGTCGACCGTTCACCCCGCCGGGCAGGCCGACATCGGTCACGAGCAGGTCGATGCGGGCATCGGACCGCAGCACCTTCAGGCCCGCCGCGCCGTCGGCGGCCTCGACCACGGTGTAGCCCATGTCCTCCAGGACCTCGGCGACCAGCATCCGCACGGAGGGCTCGTCATCCACGACGAGGACGGTCTCGCCCCGGCCGACACGACCGAGCCGGGTGGCCTCACGCTCGATGTCCTCCACCTCGGCCTCGCCGTGGTGCCGCGGCAGGTAGAGGCAGACCGTCGTCCCCAGGCCGACCTCCGACTGGATGCGCACCTGCCCGCCGGATTGGCGGGCGAAGCCGTAGATCATCGAGAGGCCGAGGCCGGTGCCCTCGCCGAGCGGCTTCGTGGTGAAGAACGGCTCGAACACCCGGGCCACGATCTCGGGCGGCATGCCGGTGCCGGTGTCGGTGACGCAGACGGACAGGTACTGGCCCTCGGGGAGGTCGTGCCGGGCCGCGTAGTCGCGGTCCACCCATCGATTGCCGGTCTCGACCGTGATGCGACCGCCATTCGGCATCGCGTCGCGCGCATTGATGCACAGGTTGAGGAGCGCGTTCTCCAGCTGGGTCGGGTCGATCAGCGTCGGCCACAGCCCCGCCGCCCCGACGACGTCCAGGGCGATCTGCGGCCCGATGGACCGGCGGATCAGTTCCTCCATGTCGGCCACGAGCCGGTTCACGTCCGTGGGCTTGGGGTCGAGGGTCTGGCGGCGGGAGAAGGCGAGCAGGCGGTGGGTGAGCGCGGCCGCGCGCTTGGTCGCGCCCTGCGCCACCGACATGTAGCGGCCGACGTCGCCGAGCCGGCCCTGGCCCATCCGGGTCTGCATCAGCTCGAGCGAGCCCGAGATGCCGGCCAGCAGGTTGTTGAAGTCGTGGGCGAGGCCCCCCGTCAGCTGCCCGATGGCCTCCATCTTCTGCATCTGGCGAAGCTGGCCCTCGGCGGCCATGAGCTCGTCGGTGCGCGCCTTCACCCGCGCTTCGAGCGTCTCGTTGAGCTCGCGCAACCGGGCCTCGGACAGCCGCAGGCGTTCCTCGCTGGCGCGCAGGGTCTCCTCCGCCATCGTCCGCTCGAGCAGGTCGGCCCCCTGGCGCGCCAGGATGTCGAGCAGCCGCAGGTCCCGCTCCGTGGGCTGGTGCGGCGCGCTCCAGTGCGTCGAGATCATCCCGATCAGCTCACCGCCGCGGGATATCAGCGGCGTCGTCTGGGCCGAGCGGATGCCGGCACGGCGGAACGCGAGGAGATCCGCGGTGCCGGCGATGTCGGCCCACGCCTCGAAATCCGGGACGACGGCGCGCCGCCCGAGCTTGAGGGCGGCCGTGCAGCTCGTCACGGCGGCGGGCGCGACCCACTGCCAGACCCGCTTGTCCTGGGGGGAGAGCCCGCGCGAACTCAGCAGCTCGAGGTGCCCGGCATGGGAGGGATGGTCCGCCGAGCAGAGCCGCTGCATGGTTCCGAACTGGGAGCCCGTGATCCGGACCGCGGCATCCACGATCTTCCCGCAGAGCGCCTCCAGATCGTTCTCGCCGATCAGCTCGACGCAGATGCCGTGAAGGAGATCGAGGTCGCCTTGCCCGTCGTCTCTCGCCTCGACGGGACGGCGGGACTTCGCCGGGAACGCGGTGACCGTGGCGGACATCAACAGCCCCTGGGCGCGGGCGGGATAAGGAAACGTGCGCTGCAACGACGACGCCTGCCGAGGCGCCGCGTTCCGTCGCGGATCGGTATAGGTCAGGGACTCGTGTTCAACCAGAGGTGACTGTTGCGGGCGGGCCACGCCGGCCGCCCTCTGCGACGGCCGTCGCGCGCGCTTTCATCGCCTCGGCCCTGCGCCTACATACCCGGCATGCCCATCCTCCTGGCGCTCGGCGTCGCCCTCCTGTTCGGCCTCGTGTTCGGCCCCCAGTGGTGGGTGCGGCGGGCGATGCAGCGGCACGCCACCGAGCGGCCGGACCTGCCCGGGACCGGAGGCGAGCTCGCCCGCCACCTGCTCGACCTGGCGGGGCTCGGGCACGTCGCCGTCGAGACCGCGCCGGCCGACCACTTCGACCCGGTCGGAAACGTCGTGCGCCTGTCGCCGGAGAACCATGACGGCCGCTCGATCACGGCGGTCGCGGTCGCGGCGCATGAGGTCGCCCACGCGCTCCAGCACGCGGCGGGGGACCGGCTCCTCGCGGCCCGGGTGCGGTTCGCCCCGGTCGTGCAGGGCTTCGAGATCGCCGCGGCCGTGGTGATGATGACCGCGCCCGTGATGCTCGCCGTCGTCAAGTCGCCGGTCCTGCCTGCCCTGCAGGTGGGGGTGGGCCTCGCGCTCCTCGGCGTTCGGCTCGTGTTCCACCTCCTGACGCTGCCCGTCGAGATCGACGCGAGCTTCCGCCGGGCCCTGCCCATCCTGGAGACGGGCCGCTTCCTCGACGCCGGCGACATGCTCGGCGCCCGCACCGTCCTGCGCGCCGCGGCGCTCACCTACGTCGCCTCCTCGCTCGTGGCGCTCGTGAACATCGCCCGCTTCCGGCGCCTCCTCCCGTTCTGAGACCTCAGCGGCGCGCGTCCGGTTTCCCGCTCCGCCCCGCCGCGAGCGGACCGTCGCCCGGCGGCCTGCGAGGCCGGCCGGACGCTCCGGCCAGGCGGGACCCGGCGGCGTCCCGCCGGGGCCGCGCGGCAGGGGTCAGTTCCAGGTGTGCAGGACCGTGCGCCAGCTGCCGTCACGCTTCTCCAGCACGTTCACCCAGTTGCCCTCGAACTTCTTCTTCGCGCCGCCCTCCACCGGCCCGGTCATCTCCCAGCGCCCCGAGACGATGAGGAGGTTGTCCTTCGGCAGGGCCGATTTCACGGTCGTCTTGTGCTCGTCCCAGCCCTTCGACTTCAGTCCGGCGAAGAACTTCTGGATGCCATCGCTGGTCTGCGGCGCTCCCTTGGTGATCACGATCGCGTCGGGCGTGTAGAGCTTGGCCAGCGTATCCATGTCGCCGCCATTGTAGGCCTCGTCCCACTTGCTCGCCGCGCCCTGCGCGTCGGCTTGCAGGGTGTCCGAAAAGCCCGCGGTCGGGACCATAAGGGCACCCGCGAGGGCAACTCCGCGCAGAATGTTCTTGCCGATCATGCGTTCCTCCGTTGCAGATGGCCCCGGATGCTCCGGGGCCGGGCGTACGAGTCTCGACGGAGCCCCTCAGGGGTATCGCGTCCAGATCAGGGTGATGACGCTCATCCGGCCATCGAGGTTGAACTTGAACGGCGTCGTCGTGAGCACGAGCTGCCCGTCCTTGCGCTCGACCTGACGGACCTGGGAGGTCCCGGTCCACGCCTCGTTCCAGGACGTGTCGATGTCGTGGACGATCCGATCGCCCTCGAGCCGGTAACTCCCCGCATAGGCGAAGAAGGTCTTGTGGAGCTTGACCCGGTCCGCGTCGGTCATCCTGTCGTTGGCGACCGGCCTGTCCCGGCCTTCGTGGGCGCACACCACCATCATGCGGCCGTCGCGGCCGTAGTTGATCCAGCCTGTCGGCCTCGGTCCGCCGTAGGCGTCGATGGTCTCGCCCGTGTCGACGATCCTGCGCGTGGCGGCGGCAAGTCGCCAGGTCCCGACGACCTCATCCACCTCCAGCGCGCGTCCAGCCGAAGTGCCGAGCCCCAGCGCGGTCAGCACAAATGCGGTGCTCGCGACGAAACCCAGGGCGGCGTTGCATAGCCTGCGCGCAGAGATCGGGACGATGACCTTCGATCCATAGTGGCTCGACCATCGATCGACGACAGGCATCATCACACCCCGAGAACGACGAGGGGATAGGGAGCATTCGGCGCGCTACACGCCCTGTAGAAACATTATGAATACCATATCTCTATCGGAGGCAAGTCCCGATCACTTGCGCCACGGCGTGAATGCGAGCCGACGACTGCAGGGGATGGACGTCTTCGTGAATATCGGCGGGGGCGGCTTCTGGCCGACGGCGCGCGTCCGCTCAGGCGTGAGGACGCACGAAGTTGCGGATGGTCGAGACCATCGCGGGGCCGTCGAACGGCTTGCCGAGGTAGACGCCGCGGGCCGGGATGGTGCCCGCGCGCGGCGCGCGCGGTGCCGAGGAGGTGAGGATCAGCTCGATGGGCGGCCACCGCTCGCGGATCAGCGCCGCGAGCTTGAGGCCCATCACCGCCCCCCGCACGTCGAGGTCCGCCACCACCACGCGGATGTCGGTGCGCGCCTCCAGGATGCGGATGGCCTCGGCCGTCGTGCGCGCCTCGACGACCGCGCAGCCCGCCTCCTCGATGAGGTCGGACAGCGTCATCGCCAGCAGCGGCTCGCCCTCCAGGAGGAGGACGCAGGGACGCTGCGATCGGTCTTCGTTTGCCACATCGACCTCGAAACGATCCGCTGCCTCCCGCATCAGGACGCTCGAACCTGTGAAAGTGGGGCACGGAACACCGCGGCCAATCCCGCGGGGGTGTAATCCAGGGTGACGTCGCGCGTGCCGACGAGGCCGGTGCGGATCAGCCGCGTGCCGAACCCGCGCCGCGCCGGCTCCGTGGCCGGAGGCCCGCCGCGCTCGTGCCAGCCGAGCTCCAGCACGGGCTCGTCCGCGCTCCGGACCGCCCAGGAGAGGTCGACGTGGCCGCCCGCCACGGAGAGCGAGCCGTACTTGGCGGCGTTGGTGGCGAGCTCGTGCAGCAGGAGCGAGAGGGACAGCACCGCCGAGGGGGCGAGCGCCATCTCGGGCCCCGAGAGGACGAAGCGGTCCAGGGCCGCGTGCGGCCCGAGCACGCTCGCCGCGACCGTCCGCAGGGAGGCCGGCGCCCAGGCGTCCTGCAGCAGCACGTCGTGGGCCCGCGCCAGCGCCATGATGCGCTGCTCGAACGCCTCGACGGGCCCGCGCTCGGGGACCGGCCGCAGGGTCTGCCCGGCGATGCTCTGGACGATGGCGAGGGTGTTCTTCAGGCGGTGGGACAGCTCGTGGTTCAGGAGGTCCTGCCGCTCCTCGGCCCGCACGCGGCCGATCGCCAGGCGGAGCCTCGAGGCGACGTCCTGGATGAAGGCCAGTTCCGGCCGGCTCCAGTCCCGGGCCCGCGCGGTGCTGACGTAGAGGAGCGCCACGAAGGCGCCCCGCTCGAACACCGGCGCGTTGACGAAGGCGCGCGCGCTGCGCGCCTCCAGGGCCGCCGCGTGGTCCCGGGTCCGCGGGTCGGTGCGGCAGTCGGTGACGACGACGGTCTCGCCGCGCCTCAGGTCCTCGATGTACGAGCCGTAGTCGCGCAAGTGCAGCGTCCCGGCCAGGGTCTCGGCCCCGCCGGTGGTCCAGTCGCGCGCGACCGTGACGGTCTCCTGCTGCGGGTCCACGTCGCCGTAGCCCACCAGCATGGCGCCGAGGGTCTGCCCAAGGGTCTCGCACGTGGCCTCGGTCATCGCCTCGACGCTCGCGAGGTCGCGCAGCCGGTCGTTCAGGGCGAGCACGGCGGCGCGCCGGGCCTCCGCCTGCACGCGGTCGGTGATCTCCAGGAAGATCACCCCGAACTGCTCGCCGCCGAGCGGGAAGGCGCGGCCCTCGTACCAGCGTCCGAGCGTCCCGACCTGGCGCATGAACGCGACGGGCTCGCCCGTCTCGACCACGTCGGCGAACTCGCTGACCCAGGCGTCCTCGATGCCGGGGAACACCGCGCGGATGGTGCGCCCGACGACGGTCGCCGGGTCGACGGAGACGAGCTCGCCCCAGGCCGCGTTCACGTCGACGTAGCGCCAGTCGCGGATCGTGCCCGCGGCGTCGCGCAGGACCTTCCCGATGATGAAGCCCTCGCTCAGGCGCCCGAACAGGCCGCGCCAGTGCGCCTCGCTGGCTTCCAGCGCGTCCTGTGCGGCCCGGCGATCGGTGATGTCGCGGACCGTGCCGAACATGCGGCTCACGCGCCCGGCCGCGTCGCGCACGACGTCTCCGCGGCGGGCGAGCCACCGCACGGCGCCGTCGTCGGCCCGGCGGAAGCGGTATTCGACCTCGTCCGTGACGATCCCCGTCCGGAGGTCCGCCTCGATGGAGGCGCGGTGCCGGTCCTCCGGGAGGGTCAGCGCCTCCAGGCGGTCCACGGGGTAGTGCGGGGCGGGCGGGAGGCCGAGGATGCGCGTGAACTCGCGCGACACGCTGACATGGCCCGCCTCCGTGTCGACCTCGAAGGTTCCGACCTGCCCGGCCTCCTGCGCGAGGCGGGAGCGGGTGTCGCTCTCGCGCAGCGCCGCCTCGCCGTCGAGCCGCTCGTAGACGGCCGACATCAGGCGGGCCAGGGTCTCGAAGAAGGTCAGCGCCTCGGCGTCGAAGGCCGGCTCCCGCGTCGAGGCGAAGGCGATCACCCCCCGCAGGGCGCCGCGGCTCATGAGCGGGAAGCCCGCATAGGCGTCCAGCCCGAGGGCGCGGACGGCCTGGTAGGCCGGCTCCCCGGAGGTCTGCAGGTTGTCCAGCAGCAGCGGCGCGCGCCGCTCGGCGACGATGCCGCACAGCGGCGTGCCGTAGGGCATGCGGGCCAGGACGTCCTGCACCTCGGCGGTCGCGTTGAGCGCGTGCGTCAGGCGCAGGTGGCCGCCGTCCGGCCAGAGGTCGTAGGTGTAGCTGCGGTCGAACCCGAGCGTGGCGGCGTTGGCCGACAGGATGGGGTCGAGCACTGCGGCCGGGTCGGCCCCGGTGAGGAGCGCCTGCGAGGCCTTCGAGAGGATGTCGATCCGCCGGGCCTGCCGCAGCTCGGTGGCCTGGCGCGCCAGCACCGCGTCCCGGCGCTCGACGGCCCGGCGCATCCCGAGCTGGAGCATCACCTCCTCGGCCAGCACCCGGAGGTCGTCGGCCTGCTCGGGGGTGAGGCCCCCGGGCCGCGCCACCGTGTCGATGACGCACAGGCTCCCGAGGACGTGGCCCTCGGGGGTCCGCAGCGGCGCGCCCGCGTAGAAGCGGATGCGGGGGTCGTCCGTGACCAGGGGGTTGCGGGCCGTGCGCGGGTCCGCGGTCAGGTCGGGGATGACGAGGAGGTCGGGTTCGGCGAGGGCGAACTTGCAGACCGAGCGATCGAGGTCGGTCTCGCAGTGGGGAAACGCGACCCGGGCCTTGAACCACTGGCGGTCGCGCGCGACGAGGCTGACGAGGGCGACCGGCGCGGCGCAGAGCCGGGTCGCGAGGCGGACGATCCCGTCGAACCCGGCCTCCGGCAGGGTGTCGAGGATGTCGTAGGCGTCGAGCGCCGCGAGGCGGTCCTCGTCGCCGACGGCACTGCTCGCGTTGGGGGCCGGACCTGCGGGGACGACAGCGTTCACGCCTCTCCCTTAGCGCTTATGCCGGGCCCTGTCCCATGGTCCAAACGACGCCTGCGTGTTTCTTGGGAGGACGGCGAGGGCCCGCCCCGAGCCCTACGGCGCGGTCCCGACCTCGGCGGTGATCCGGTCCGAGCGGTCGAGCCACGCGCTGCGCTCTCTGGGGGCTCCGGCCCCTTCGGGCAGGCATGGCTGCGGGACGGCCTTCTCGATCCGCCAGCAATCGGTCCAGATGCCGCCGCGGCGGATCAGCAGGTGGCGGCCGTCCGGGGCGAGGACGAGGGCGGGGGATTCCGTGAAGGCGTGGTCCTCCGAGTAGGTGACGTCCCGCGCCGCCGCGAGGAACGTCCGCCAGCGCAAGCCCTCCGGTTGCCAGAGGGCGAACATCGTGTCGCTCAGGCCCGGCTCCAGGGTCATCAGGACCACGCGGCCGTCCCGGAGGGTGACGCGGCCCACCTCCCAGCGCGCCAGGAAGACCTCCCCGAGCCCCAGCAGAAGGACCGCCGCGAGGACCGCGGGCACCGGGGCGAGAAGCGGCAGGAGCCGCCGCCAGCCCCGGCGCGCCGCCGCCGCGATGCCCTGCGCGAGCATGACCAGGGCCAATCCGACGGCGCTGATCAGGCCCGAGTCGCGCGGCAGGATGAGCTGAGGTTCGTTGGCGGCGGGAAGCGCGCAGGCCACGAGCAGCAGCAGGTTCGCCAGGACCAGGAGGCTGCCGACGACGAGGAGCGGGCGGCGCAGGTTCGAGAGGGTCACGCGCGGTCTTGCCTGATCCCGGGGGTGCCCCTCGGAAGGGGCGCAGGTCCTCAGCGGAGGTCCTCAGCGCGGGTCGTAGCCCGGCTTCCGGTAGAGGCTGTCCGGCCGGCCGAGGATGTCGGGCTCGTAGACGCTGGCGCGCCAGTCGTCGGGCGCCACGTCCTCGACGGCGACGGAGACCGAGGCCTCGCTGCAGCCGGCGCTCGCGATCACCGCCCGGGCGACTGCCTCCGCGAGGTCGGCCTTCTGCGCCTCGGTGCGGCCCGCGTAGAGCTTGACGATCACGTGGGGCATGGGCGGGGTCCGGGCTCGCGCCGCGCGGCGCGCGCGGCTTCGCCGTGCCATAGCGCGGGCCGCGGGGCTTCGCCATCCGGCGGGCCCGCCGACTTCCGGCTCGACTTCGCTCGGCGCGGAGCCATCTTCGGGCGGACAGGACCCCGTCCGGAGGAGTGCCGCCCGATGCGCCCGATGCGCCTGCCGTTCGCCGCCGCCCTCCTGCTCGCCGGCCACGCCGCCGCCGCCGAGCCCGTCGCCTTCACGGGCATCCGCCTCATCGACGGCATCGCCGCGGCGCCGGTGGCGGACGCGGTGCTGGTGATCGACGGGGGCCGGGTCGTCGCCGCCGGCCCGCGCGGGGCCGTCTCGGTTCCGCCCGGCGCCGAGATCCGCGAGGGGCAGGGCCGCACCGTCATGCCGGGCCTGATCTCGGACCATTCCCATGTCGGGCAGGTCCTTGGCGTCACGAACGGATCGGGCAACTACACCCGCGAAAACATCCTCGCCCAGCTGAAGGCCTACGCCGACCGGGGCGTCACCACGATCATGGCGCTCGGCCTCAACGGCGCGCTCCTGCCCGAGCTGCGGGCCGAGGCCCACGCGGAGCGCCTGCCCGGCGCCGACCTGTTCGGGGTCGACCGCGGCATCGGCGTGCCGGACGGGGCGCCCCCGCAATCGATGCTCCAGGTGGGGCCCGACCAGCTCTTCCGCCCGGCGACGCCCGAGGACGGCCGCGCCGCGGTGCGCGCCATGAAGGCGCGGGGCACCGACATGGTGAAGCTCTGGCTCGACGATTTCGGCGGCTCCGTGCCGGCCAAGATGCCGCCCGCGGTCTACGCGGCGGTGATCGAGGAGGCCCACGCGCAGGGCCTGCGGGTCGCCGCCCACGTCCACGACCTCGAGGACGCGCGGGCGATCGTGGCGGCGGGCGCCGACATGCTGGCCCACGGCGTGCGCGACCGGCCGGTGGACGCCGACTTCGTCGCCCTGCTCAAGGAGCGGGGCACCTGGTACGTGGCGACGCTCGCCCTCGACGAGGCGACCTTCGCCTACGCCGAGCGGCCGGCCTGGACCGAGACGCCCTTCGTGCGCGCGGCCCTCTCGCCGGAGCTGCGGGCGCGCTTCGACGATCCGGCCTGGCAGCGGCAGACTCGCGAGAGCCCCAAGGCCGAGGCTGCGCGCCGGTCGCTGGCGATGAGCCTGCGGAACCTCGCCGCCCTGAGCGCGGCCGGGGTGCGCATCGGCTTCGGCACCGACAGCGGGGCGACGCCCGAGCGGGTGCCCGGCGTGTCGGAGCACCGGGAGCTCGCCCTGATGGTCCAGGCCGGCTTCACGCCCATGCAGGCGCTGACCGTCGCGACGGCGCGGGCGGCCGACCTCCTCGGCCTGTCGGACCGCGGCCGGCTGGAGCCCGGCCGGCGGGCGGACTTCGTGGTGCTGGCCGCCGACCCAGCGGCCGACATCGCGAACAGCACCGCCATCCTCGAGGTCTGGCGGGGCGGGCGACGCCAGGACGGTCCCTGAAGCTTCGGGCCCTGAAGCCGGGGCTCGGACGCCCTCTCACCGGGCGCGGTGCCGGGCGACCGCGAGGGCCGCGTCGGCACCCTGCGGGGCTTGTACGCCCTGCGGGGCCTGCACACCCTGCGGGGCCTGCGAAAACCAGTCCCGCGCCACGATCTCGGTGACGACGCCGGCCGCGCGGAGGCGGGCGGGATCGGGCATCCACATCGCCTCGGCGCGCACCGCGAGGGCCTCGGCGACGAAGTCCGGGGTGAGGCCGGCATTCAGGTAGGCCGTGCGCTCGGGCGCCGCATCGACGGGGTGGACCGCCTCGAAGAACCCGACCTCGTAGGGGCCGTGGAAGCCGAGCTGGCCGCCGGCCGCGAGATAGCGCCCGCGCCCGCGCACGAAGACCAGGGTGCAGGCCGAGGCGCAGACCTCCGACACGGAGGTGGCGAGCCCGTGGGCGGCCACCAGCGCGCCGAGGGCGAGGGCCTCCTGAACGAGGCCGCCCTCGCTCGTCAGGTGCAGGCGCTCGACCTCCGGGTGGGCGGCGAGCAGGGTCGCCACCCGGTCCGCGATCCCGTCCGTCAGGTCCCCGGCGAGGTGCAGCGTGCGCCCCCGGGACCCGAGTTCCAGCTGCGGCTCGGTGGGCGCGTCGGCCTCGGCCGGCCCCGCCAGGCCGATGGCGCCGAGGAGCGCCGAGCGCGACGGCGGCGCCTCGGACGGGCCCGGCCGCACGGCGGCCGGGCAGGCCGTGCCCGCGATCAGCCCCAGCGCCAGGCCGAGGAGCGCCGCTTCCGGGCGAACCGGGCCGGGGAACCTGCTGAGGAACCTGAACCGCATCGCCGAAGCCTCCGTCCGCATCCGTCCATCGAGCGGGAAGCGATCTTCAGGCCGGATCCTGGCCGCGCCCCGCGAGCCCGGGTCAGCCCAGGTAGGCGACCATCATCTCCGCCACCGCCCGCACCGCGTAGGCGGGCGGCGTCTCGCCCCGGCGGACCGGGAAGGCCTCGACCATCCGGCGACCGGCGAGGATCTGCTCGACCTCCTCGGACAGGAGCCCGTCGTCGAGCGCCGCCGCGAGGGCGGCCGAGCCGTGGGTCCTGTCGGGGCGGGCAAGGTCTGAGCGGAGAAGGGCTCGGCGCGCGGCGTCGGGTGCGGCCGCCGTATCAGGCGTGATGTCGAAGGCGAGCATGGTCGGAGACCTCGTCCGAGACGGTCCGTGCAGGGCTGCGTGACGTCATGGTCCGGCCCGTACACGACGTGCCCGGACCCGATGATCCCGCGCGGAGAGACTGATCAGGGGCCGCCGCGAGACGGAGATCTGCCTGGGATGTCTGGTGGAGGTCGTGTTTCATGAATGGAACCTACGAAGTTCCGCGAGGAAAGTGCTTTCAAAGATCTGTCGCAGGAGGGAGCATCGCCGTCGGCGCGGGCGCCCGCCGTGGAACGATCCCGCGCCGCGCAGGATCGGCGGGCCGGCCCCGGATGGCCCGAAGGACCCGACCGGCGGAGGCGGCTCCCGCAAGGAGCGCTTCGCAAGGGACGCTTGCGGCGAAGAACCGCGGGGCACGCGCGTGGGGCGCATTCAGAAGCCCTGCTTATAGCCCCTTGCGGCCGCGGGCCTCTAATTCCGCTCCCGCCGGGGGCTATTTCCCGCCTCTGTACGGCTGGGTCGATACCCCGGGTCCGGACGATCCGCACCGCGACGCGTGCGCCTCGTTCCGTGATCGCCGGGAACGCGCGGCCGGTGCCCGAACTTATCGCGGGCAGCCCTCGCGCGGATCGCTCGCGCGGATCTGAGGGGCCGCCCGCCATTTCCCGCAGCCGCTTCGGAGCGCGCGATGCAACGCCACCGAGACACCGACCTGAACCGGAGAGACTTGATGGTGGGGGCCTCCGCCACCGCCGCGGTCTGCACCCTGCCCGCCGCGGCCGGCCCGGCCTCCGCCGCCCCTGCCGCCGCCGGGGCCGACCAGCCCGTGCTGGCGAAGGTGGCCTTCACGGTGAACGGCGAGCGCCGCGAGCTCGAGCTCGACACCCGCACCAGCCTGCTCGACGCGGCGCGTGAGCACCTGCGCCTGACGGGCTCCAAGAAGGGCTGCGACCACGGCCAATGCGGCGCCTGCACGATGATCGTCGACGGGCGGCGCATCAACGCCTGCCTGACGCTCGCGGTGATGCACCAGGGCTCGGAGATCACCACCATCGAGGGGCTGGGGCAGCCCGAGAACCTGCACCCGATGCAGGCTGCCTTCATCAAGCACGACGGCTACCAGTGCGGCTACTGCACCCCGGGCCAGATCTGCTCGGGCGTCGCCGTGCTGGCCGAGATCAAGGCCGGCATCCCGAGCCACGTCACCGCGGACCTCAACGCCACCCCGGCCGTGACCGAGGCCGAGATCCGCGAGCGCATGAGCGGCAACATCTGCCGCTGCGGCGCCTACTCCAACATCGTCGAGGCGATGACCGAAGTTGCCGGGAGGCAGGCATGAAGTCCTTCACCTACGAGCGGCCGGGCACCCCGGCCGAGGCCGCCGCGGCGGTCGCCCGCAACCCGGGCGCCAAGTTCATCGCCGGCGGCACCAACCTCCTCGACCTGATGAAGCTGCAGATCGAGACCCCGGCCCACCTCGTCGACGTGAACGGGCTCGGCCTCGACCGGATCGAGGCGACGCCGGAGGGCGGCCTGCGGGTCGGCGCGCTGGTGCGCAACACCGATCTCGCGGCGGATGCGCGCGTGCGCCGGGACTACGGGGTGCTCTCGCGGGCGCTGCTCGCCGGCGCCTCGGGACAGCTGCGCAACAAGGCGACGACGGCCGGCAACCTGCTGCAGCGCACCCGCTGCCCGTACTTCTACGACACGGCGCAGGCCTGCAACAAGCGCCAGCCCGGCTCCGGCTGCTCGGCGCTCGACGGGATCTCCCGCCAGCTCGCGGTGATCGGTTCGAGCGAGGCCTGCATCGCCACGCACCCGGGCGACATGGCGGTGGCCATGCGCGTCCTCGACGCCACCGTCGAGACGATCGACGCCGGGGGCGCCGAGCGCAGGATCCCGATCGCCGAGTTCCACCGCCTGCCGGAGGACAAGCCGGAGATCGACACCACGCTCAAGGCCGGCGAGCTCATCACGGCGGTGACGCTGCCGAAGCCGGTGGCGGGCACGCACATCTACCGCAAGGTCCGGGACCGGGCCTCCTACGCCTACGCGCTCGTCTCGGTCGCCGCCGTGATCGGCAAGGACGGGACCGGTCACGTCGCGTTCGGCGGGGTGGCCCACAAGCCGTGGCGCGTCGAGGCGGCGGAGGCTGACCTGCCGAAGGGCGCCAAGGCCGTGACGGACCGGGTCTTCGCCGGCGCCAAGCCGACCCACGACAACGCCTACAAGCTGAAGCTCGCCGAGCGGACGCTCTCCGCGGCGCTCACCCAGGCGAGGGCCTGAGCCATGAAGTTCGACACCCCCGCAGGCCAGAACCCCATCGACCAGCTCAAGGTCGTGGGCAAGCCCACCGACCGCATCGAGGGCAGGTTCAAGACCACCGGCACCGCGGCCTACGCCTACGAGCGCCACGACGTCGCGCCGAACCAGGCCTACGGCTACGTGGTGGGCGCCGGCATCGCCAAGGGCCGCGTGCGCGCCATCGACGTCTCGGCCGCCCGGCGGGCGCCCGGCGTCGTGACCATCGTGACGACGCTCGACATGCCGCGGCTGGAGCGCGGCCGGATGAACGCCGCCTACCTGTTCGGCGGCGACCAGATCCAGCACTACCACCAGGCCGTCGCCCTCGTGGTGGCGGAGACCTTCGAGCAGGCCCGCGCGGCCGCCTTCCTGGTGCGCGTCGATGCCGTGCCCGAGGCCGGCAGGTTCGACCTCGCCGCCGAGGCCAAGGGCGCCCCGCCGGTGCCGGGGGACAGCGGCGAGGGCAGCGGCGGCCACGGCGAGGAGCGGGTCGGCGACTTCGAGGGCGCCTTCGCGCAGGCTCCGGTCAAGCTCGACCAGACCTACACGACCGCCGACGAGAGCCACGCCATGATGGAGCCCCACGCCACCACGGCGGCGTGGGAGGGCGACAAGGTCACCCTCTGGACCTCGAACCAGATGGTCGCCTGGAGCAAGGGCAGCGTCGCCAAGATCCTCGGCCTCAAGCCGGAGAACGTGCGGATCGACGCGCCCTACGTGGGCGGCGGCTTCGGCGGAAAGCTGTTCGTGCGCTCCGACGCGGTGCTGGCGGCGCTGGGC
Organism: Methylobacterium sp. A54F; assembly: GCF_053346035.1. NCBI lineage: Bacteria > Pseudomonadati > Pseudomonadota > Alphaproteobacteria > Hyphomicrobiales > Methylobacteriaceae > Methylobacterium > Methylobacterium sp. A54F. The sequence goes on from NZ_JBKFBF010000010.1 coordinate 207,204, forward strand.
GCCCGGGCGGCCAAGCGGCCCGTGAAGGTGGCGCTCACCCGCCCCATCGTGGCCAACAACACCACGCACCGCCCCGCCACGATCCAGCGGGTGCGGATCGGCGCGACGCCGGACGGCACCATCACGGCCATCGCGCACGAGAGCACCTCCGGCAACCTGCCCGACGGCCGGCCCGAGACGGCGGTCGACCAGACGAAGCTCCTCTACGCGGGCGCCAACCGCCTCACCGCGATGAAGCTCGCCCATCTCGACCTGCCGGAGGGCAACGCCATGCGGGCCCCCGGCGAGGCGCCGGGCCTGATGGCCCTCGAGATCGCCATGGACGAGATGGCGGAGCGGCTCGGGATGGATCCGGTCGCCTTCCGCCTGCGCAACGACACCCAGGTCGACCCGGCCAAGCCGGGGCGGCCCTTCTCCCACCGCGACCTCGCGGGCTGCCTCAGGCTCGGCGCGGAGCGGTTCGGCTGGGCGAAGCGCAACCCGCGCCCCGGCCAGGTCCGGGACGGGCAGTGGCTCGTCGGCATCGGCATGGCGGCGGGCTTCCGCAACAACCTGCTGATGAAGTCCGGCGCCCGCGTCAGGCTCGACCCGGCGGGCACCGTCACGGTCGAGACCGACATGACCGACATCGGCACGGGCAGCTACACCATCATCGCCCAGACGGCGGCCGAGATGATGGGCGTGCCGCTGGAGCGGGTCGTCGTGCGCCTCGGGGATTCCGACTTCCCGGTCTCGGCGGGGTCGGGCGGCCAGTTCGGCGCCAACAACGCGACCTCGGGCGTCTACGCGGCCTGCGTGAAGCTCCGCGAGGCGGTGGCCCAGCGCCTCGGCATCAACTCCGCGGACGCGGTCTTCGCCGAGGGCGAGGTCCGCGCCGGCAACCGCGCCGTGCCCCTCGCCGAGGCGGCCGCCCAGGGCGCGCTGACGGCGGAGGACTCGATCGAGTACGCCGATCTCTCGAAGAAGCAGCAGCAATCGACCTTCGCGGGCCATTTCGCGGAGGTCGGCGTCGACGTCGACACCGCCGAGGTCCGGGTGCGCCGGATGCTGGCGGTGTGCGCGGCCGGGCGCATCCTCAACCCGAAATCGGCCCGCAGCCAGGTGATCGGCGCGATGACCATGGGCGTCGGCGCGGCGCTGATGGAGGAGCTCGCGGTGGACACCCGGCGCGGCTTCTTCGTCAACCACGACCTCGCGGGCTACGAGGTGCCGGTCCACGCCGACATCCCGCACCAGGAGGTGGTCTTCCTCGACGAGGTCGATCCGCAATCCTCGCCCATGAAGGCCAAGGGCGTGGGCGAGCTCGGCCTGTGCGGGGTCGGCGCGGCCCTGGCCAACGCTGTCTACAACGCCACGGGCGTGCGGGTGCGGGACTATCCCATCACCCTCGACAAGCTCCTCGACCGCATGCCCGACGCGGCCTGAGAGCCTCGCGGCTGGACGAACCCCGTCCGCCGCCTCGCGGCGCCGCGAGGCGGCCTCCAGGGAGTTATCCGGGACCCTCCACGATCCCTGGAGGCCTCCTTCGAGGCTCCGCTTCGCTGCGCACCTCAGGATGAGGTCGCGGGTGAGCGGCAGGCCGGCACAGGGCTTCTCCCACCCACCCACCTCATCCTGAGGTGCCCCCGCAGGGGGCCTCGAAGGAGCCCTCCAGAAGTCGCGCGGGAGCTGGAGGCCTCCTTCGAGGCTCCGCTTCGCTGCGCGCCTCAGGATGAGGTCGCGGGTTGGGGAAACCCGGACGGTGGATCCCATCCACCCGCCTCATCCTGAGGTGCCCCCGCAAGGGGGCCTCGAAGGAGCCCTCCAGCGGACGCGCGCTTCCTGGAGCCCTCCCCCGACGGCGCCCCCACACCGGATCGTGACGCGCGCGCGATGCCGCGCATCGCATCGCCCTTGCCTGTTCGGTGGGCAATCTGGTTCAAGGCCGAGCCGATTCTCCGGGGGTCACTCCATGTTCCTGTCCGCCGCGCGGGGCCTGACCGGCCGCGCGCTCCCGCTCGCGCTCCTCGTCCTCTCGACCGGGCCCGCGCTCGCCGCCGCGCCCGCGCCCGACACGGGCAGCACCGCCTGGATCCTCACCGCCTCGGCGCTCGTCCTGTTCATGACCCTGCCGGGCCTCGCCCTGTTCTACGGCGGCCTCGTCCATGCCCGGAACGTGCTCTCCGTCCTGATGCAGTGCTTCACGATCTGCTGCATCGCCTCGGTGCTGTGGGCGATCTGCGGCTACAGCCTCGTGTTCGACGGCGACGGCGCCCTGATCGGCGGCCTCGGCAAGGCCTTCCTGGCCCATCTCGACGGGGTCCGGGCCGCGACGGTGCTCCCTGAGAGCGCCTTCGCCCTGTTCCAGATGACCTTCGCGGTCATCACGCCGGCCCTGATCATCGGCGCCTTCCCGGAGCGGGTGGCCTTCCCGTTCGTGGCGCTGTTCTCGGGCCTGTGGCTGCTGCTCGTCTACGTGCCGGTGGCGCACTGGATCTGGGGCGGCGGCTGGCTTGCGGCCCTCGGCACCCTCGATTTCGCGGGCGGCATCGTGGTGCACACCACGGCCGGCGTCTCCGCGCTCCTCCTCGCGGTGCTGATCGGCCGCCGCCGCGGCTTCCCGGCGACCCTGACGCCGCCGCACAGCCCTGGCATGACCATGACGGGGGCCGGCATGCTCTGGGTCGGCTGGTTCGGGTTCAACGGCGGCAGCGCGCTGGCGGCGGATGCGAGCGCCGCCAACGCCATCCTGGTGACGCACCTCTCGGCGGCCGCCGGCGCCATGGCCTGGACGGCGGCCGAGTGGGTGAAGATCCGCAAGCCGACCTCCATCGGCATCGTCACGGGCTGCGTGGCGGGCCTCGCCACCATCACGCCGGCGGCGGGCTACGTCGCCCCCGGCTCCGCCCTGCTGATCGGCACCGCCGGCGGCCTGATCTGCTTCTTCGTGACCCTGTTCATCAAGCAGCGCCTGCAGATCGACGACACGCTGGACGTGTTCGCCGTGCACGGCGTCGGCGGGATGCTGGGCTCGGTGCTGCTCGCCCTCTTCGCGCTGCCGGCCCTCGGCGGGTTGGGCTTCGGCGAGGGCCGCACCGCCCTGGGGCAGCTCGGCGTGCAGCTCCTCGCCATCGCGGCGACGGCCGTCTGGTCGGGCCTCGTCACGGTCGGGCTGACGCGGCTGATCGGCGCCGTCACGCCGCTGCGGGTGGACGTGGAGGCGGAGCACGACGGCCTCGACCTCGCGAGCCACGGCGAGCGCGCCTACGAGTTCACCGCGTAGGCGAAGGGATCCGCGCGCGGGCTCCGCGACCGGGGGCCCGCGCCGCCGGCGCCCTTAAGCGGCGAGCCAGGCCAGCAGCATCAGCCCCAGGAAGAACGGGGCCGAGGTGGCGAGGACGGCGGCGACCTCGCGGTGTTCCAGGAGGAGGGTCTTGGACGTGCTGATCATGGCGGCAACGGGTGCGGCGGGGACGGGGGACGTGAGCCCGTTCTGCCATCCCGCGGGCGCGCTGGCGACGGACCAAAAGGCTTAGCGGACGGTTAAGATCGGGGTTGTCGCCGGGCCGCAACATCACCCTCGGGCGAAGCCGTTCCGGGCCGCGCCGCGGGCGCCTCAGGCCTTCGCGACCCCCGGCAGGACCGCCCGCCGGCCCGGACGCAGCCGGGACAGGAGCCCCCGCGCCTCGTCCACGAGGGGATGGCGCAGGACGCAGAGGCCGCAGGCCCAGCCCGCGACGCCCGCGGCGACGGCCCCGGCGAGGCTCGCCGGCGGCGCCGCGTCGGACCAGCCCCACAGCGACATCACGAGGACGGCCGGCAGGATCGCGAGCCCCGTGAGGCTGCCGGCCTGGAGGTAGATCGGGACGAAGTCGCGTCCGCGCGTGTCGGTCATCCGTTCGAGGTGGCGCCGGTAGACGGTCACGGCGAGGACGGCCTCGCCGATCCGGGCCCAGCCGGCCCCGGCCAGGCCGAACCCGCAGCCGGCGGCGAAGATCAGCAGGCCGGCGCCGTTCCGGATGAACTCGAACCGGGCCTGCAGCGCCGTCTGGTCGCGGATGACGAACACCTCCCAGGTCATGCTGATCGAGATCAGGATCATCGAGGCGACGGACATCAGGCTCAGGGGCAGGGCCGCCCCGGCCCATTCGGGGCCGAGCAGGACCCGCACGAGGGGGCCGGCCAGCACCGCGACCCCCGCGAAGATCGGCCAGAGCAGGGCCGTGATCATCCGCAGCGTGCGCAGGTAGCTCTCCCGCAGGGATCGCCCCTGCCGCTGCTGGTCGGAGAGGTCGACGAACACGATCCGGGTGATGAGGGCGTGGAGGTTCTCCCACATCAGGCTGTTGAGGTTCGTCGCCCGCGTGAACAGGCCGAGGGCGCTGAGCCCGAGCACGCGCCCGAGGATGAGCTCCCCGAGCCGGGCGGAGACCCCCCCGACGCCCGCGATCGCGAGCAGGCGGACGCCGTAGGTCGAGATCTCGCGCCAGCCCTGCAGGCCGACGCGCAGGCTGACGTGCCGGCGGCCGAAGCCGTTGAAGGCGAGGACGGCCGCGAGGGCGCCGAGGACCTGCGCATAGGCCAGGCTCATGTAGCTGAAGCCGCCGAACGCCAGGGCGAGGATGGCCAGGCTCGTCGTGAAGCCGCGCAGCATGTTCACCAGCGCGACGACGCGGAAGTCGCCCTGGCGCTCGATCATCGCCGCGGGCCGGAACTCGAGGATCCCGAGGAGCGGCACGACGGCGAGCACGGTGAGGGCCCGCTGCACCTCCGGCTCGCCCAGGAGAGCGCTCCCGAACGCGCTGAGCCCCAGGATCAGGGCCGCGGTGGCGAGGGAGAGGATGAGGTTGATGGTGAACACGCTGGCGAGCAGCGCGCCGTCGACCCGCTCCGCCCGCACGATGTAGCTCGACAGGCCGCAGGCCCGCAGCGTGGAGAGCAGCCCCGCCATGGCGGCGGCGAGGCTGAAGATGCCGATCTCGTAGGGCGTCAGCAGCCGCGCGAGCGCCAGGGACGTGCCGAACTGCACCAGGAACAGCCCGCCCTGGCAGAAGCCCATCCACGCCAGGCTGCGGCGGATCGAAAACGACATGCTCCCGCTCGGCTCCTCGTCGCCCGCCACCGGTCCCCTTGCGCGCCGGCCGGCTACGCGACCCGCCTGTTCGTCGCGAAGATCTCCGCGGCGGTCATGCAGAGGCTCCGGCGCTTCATAAAATCCTCCGCCTCCCTGCGGGCAGATAGCCAATCGTAGGACTTGCCGACCGGCCGGAGGTGGCGGAGCGGCGCGGCATCCACCACCCCCATCCGCCAGCCGCGACGCTTCGCGACGTGCGACCAGAGCACGTCGAGCCCCCAGGCCCAGCGCAGGCTCGGGAAGGGCAGGAGCTCCGCGAAGGTGTCGCGGTGCAGGAGGGAGATCGGGCCGATCTCGACGAAGCTCGTCTCGCGGACGAGCGAGCCCCAGTGCCGCTCGGTGACCTTGAAGGTCGAGTAGGACTGAAACCGATGCGCCGGCTGCGCGATGCGCAGGCCGTGCTGCTCGGACAGCTGGATCATGACGTCGAGCAGGTCGTCCTGAAAGTCGATGTCGTCGTCGACGATCATCAGCCAGTCGTAGGCGTCGAGATCGAAGCCGGCGATCGCCTGCATGATGTTGTCGAACTTGCCGACCGGCCCCATGCGGCAGGTCGCCACGTCCACGTGGTGACGCGTCTTCCGGGACAGTTTCGTCATCACCGCCTGCAGGTCGGCCTCGCGGCCGGGCACCTCGACGGCCGCCAGCAGGACGCGACGGGGCGCCTGCCTCTCGGCATCCCGCACGACGTCGCGGCGCTTCACCCATAGACGTGCGCTGGTTCCAGCATCCATTAGGCGTAGCAGGCTTAAGCATCGCCTAAGTCTGTTTGATGGTATCAACCCGCATCGATTTTCGAAAAAGTCGCTTATCATCGGCCTAGTGCTTCCCTCGACTCGGTTTTTTCCTGGCGGGGGTCCCAAACAACGTTTGGTCTTCTTGCCTGTACTTCTACCGAGAAAATCACCTCCGTCAAGTCTCTCGCCGCATTCGAGACCGATCTCAGTAATGTTCCCTGGGCATTGCCCGGGATGTTTCCTGTATATGGAGCGACCTAATTCGTCGCCCCAATGTTCATTCACGAAACCGTTTGATCGAAATCATGGATAACGGTGAATAATCGTCCGGCCTGCGATCTTCGCGCCGTAGGTCTCTCACCAAAAAATCTTCCTGCTGAAAAGCCGAAGGGCAGATCGTCGTCCTTCCAGACGATGACTGCTTGCGTTGCATCGATCATGCCGAAGATCTGCGGGAACACCGCCGATCCGCCGCCGCCGTCAGGATCGGCGGCCGCGCATCTGGCTCGGGTCCGGCCCTGAGCGGCGCGGCGAGGACGCCTCGCGCTGCCTGGGGGCGCTCGTCCGGCGCCGGGCCTGCGGGGGATCCTGGGCGCGCCGGAGGTCGCGCGCGCCCGTGCGCGCCGCGAGATCCGCAAAGGAAAAGCGTCGAACCGATCCGGCTGACGCTTCCGTGAAAACCCGAACTCTCCGAGCCTACGCAGGCTCAAGTCGGTAGCGAGGGTCAGCGCGCGCTTCCAACTCTGACAGCCGCAGTGCCCGCTCGGCTCGCAGCCGCGGCGGGCTCTTCCGTTTCCTGATCACGCCGCGCCTCACCATTGGCGATCGTTGAACTCGTCCTCCGTCATCTCGCGGATCGGGCGTCGATAGATCCAGCCCCGGGCCGTCCGCGCACGGTCGATGAAGCAGAAGGCGGCCCAATGCCGGCCGACATGCAGGTGCGCCGCCTGGATCGGTGCTGCGTCCCTTGTGCTGCTGAGAAGGTACTCGGCCCGGACGGGATGCCACGCGAACCAGCGGGTCCAGACGCAAATCGGATTGTGCTTCATTGCTGAGCACAACCTGGACGAGGCGGCAAGGTTCGCTAGGTTGCAGGCGCAACTCGATGGGCCGGCCCTCACGGGAGCGATACGTGGCGCTCGATTTCGTCTCCGAGGACCCGTGCCATCGCCTGCGCGATCTGGCTGGCTTGCTGGCGCAACACGCGCTGCGGCGCGCTGGCGTGATCGGGGATCTGCGCAAAGGTGGACGTCGCCGGCCTAACGCCCGGTCGCGCCGGAGGTTGCGACCGCGTCCCCGGGGACGCGGATGCGCAGTGGCAGGGCCGACCCGGAGGCGGCTCACCGTGGCGAGGGGTGCCGCGGCCACCGGCTTCCCGGAACGGGCACGTGCGGCACCGGCTGACGCTTGTCGGGCGTCAGGCGCGTGAGGCGGGTGCTGGCTCCGCCGGGGCTTTCGACCCGCCGTGACGCGCGTGGCGTCGTCCGCCCTCGCTAATGCAGGCTTGTCCGCCTGCTGCCTCCGCGAGCAAGGGCGCGTTCCCCCATCGGGCGACGGGTGCGGTCACAACGAGGGCCCCTGGACCGAAGGTGACAGGCCTCGGATCGAGGCCGCCGCTCATCCGGGGCGACATCCGGCGGCACGCGGGGGCCTCCCTGCTGCACGATGCCGGAGCCGTCGTGAGCCGCGACGATGCGGCGGGCCTGCTCGACCGACATATCGCAGGCGCTCGTCATCCCCTGCAGGGCGCCGAGGGCACGGTTGTACTCGGGTAGGTTGGAGCAGCCGGGAAAACCGAAACCCCAGCCGGGCGTCGGCATCACCATGGAGCCGGCGAGCACGAGCGCGGCTGCGCAATCCCTGAACGATGGGCCCTGGCTCACGGACGCGCCTCCCGGGTGATCGACCTCTCAGGCCATCATACGCCTGTGGCCTGGATCGAGGCATCACCGATTGCTCAAGCAACGCCCCTCCCCCGTCGCCTCGCCTTGGCTCTTGCCTCAACGCATTGCCGACGAGTCCCCTGCAGCCTGCGCCCATCGCGGGCCCATCCCGCGGTCGGCCGGGCTGGAGGCGCGATGACGGGCCGTGACGAGGGCTACGCCCCGGCCCTGCAGCGGAGGGTGGCGCACGGCGACAGGCTGATGCTGAATGGCGAGACGCCGCAGCGGGGTCGTGAGAGGCACCGGGCCCTCGTCGACGGATCCACGCGCCGGTGGATGCCGAGGGCCGTCCGGTGGCCCTCCAGATCATGAGCCCACGACCTGGGAGTGGTTTTCAGCCGGTCCGCTTCCGGTCGGCAAAGCGCGGAAGCGGGCCTTGTCTTCGTGCGCGCTCTCGATCAGTTCGGCAGCAGGCCTGACTCTCGATAGCTCCTGACCAACGAGTCGAACAGATCTATATCCGACCGGCTTCGAGCGATGATCTGAGCTCCGGCCATCGCGGCATAGATGGCGCGCGCTCTCGTCTCCCCGTCCTTCGGCTCAACAAGCTTTGCAGCAACGAGCTGCTCGCGTAACCATGTCGTATTAACGTCGGCAAAAGCCTGGACCTCTTTCAGAACCTGCTCAGGCAACGCGTCATATTCTGTCGCCATGAAGCTGCTGAGGCACATGCGATTGTTGCGCTCCAGTGAGAGGCGAAAAATGCTAGGGTATTGCCGTAGCGCTTCCATCGGATTTTGCGTATCGGTTGAAATATTCTCAAGATCGCGGGCAATGTCTTCCCAATAACGGCGCGCGACGGCCTCGCCGAGGATGGCCTTGTTGGCGAAGTAGTAGTTGATGCTGGCAGCCTTGATGCCAACGGCCTCTGCGAGGTCGCGGAAATTGATGCCGCCGTATCCATAGGCCATCGCTGCCTCCCGCGCGGCCGCGAGGATCGCCTCACGCACATCCCTCTTCAATGTCGCTGCCATTTCAGCCTCCGTCTGTCATATGGCAGACAGGGGTTGACGGCGCAAGATGCCGGTCCTAGCTTGTTGCCTGTCATATGACAGACAGGCAGCGATCTCAAGGAAGCGATACGACCATGTCCGACAAGCTCAAGCTCTTCACCTCTCCCTCGGCCTTCCCGAACCCGCAGCGCCTGCGGATCTTCATGCACGAGAAGGGCATCGCCGATCACTTCGAGGAGACGATCTACGACATGTCGCCGGTGGGCGAGCAGCGAGGATGGAAGCACCTGAAGATGAACGCTTGGGGCGAGACGCCGACCCTCGCGCTCGCCGATGGCTCTTACCTCAGTGAAACCTCTGCCATCGCCCGCTACCTCGACGACACATTCGAAGGCCGCAAGATCATGGGCGAGACGGCGCACGAGCGCGGCCTCGATCAGATGTGGGACAACCGGGTGTGGGTCCACATCCTCTATCCCATCGTCACGGCCTTCCATGTCCTGCATCAGGGTCTGGGCCCGAAGCTCGAACTGACCAGCAATCCGGCCTGGGGCGAGCATTCCCGCAAGGTGGCACTGGCGCATGCCGGTTTGGTCGACCGGCACCTCTCCGACGGCCGTGCATGGCTGCTCGGAGGCGATCAGCCGACGTTCTCGGACATCACGCTGGCGACGGCCGTCGCGTTCTCCAAGTTCCCGGTGAACGCCACTCCGCTCGATGAGCGCTTCGAGCATCTCGATGCCTTCTGGCAACGCTGGCAGTCTCGGCCGACCTTCATCGCCGCCTATGCGGACAGGAGCAGCGGCGTGTCGGAGATCGACAACCGGGCGTGAGCGCCCATCGGTCGGTCCCCGGCCGGGACCGACCGCAATCCCGCCCGAGGAGGTCATCATGCCTTTTGCACGTATCGATTTGATCGAGGGAAAAAGCCCCGATTACCGCGCTGCGGTGGCAGACATCGTCTATCGAGGCATCGTCGATATCCTCGAAGCGCCTGATGGCGACCGCTTCGTGGTGATCGGCGAGCACAAAGTGGACAATCTTGTATATGATCCGCAATTTCTTGGATTCAGCCGGTCGCCGGACTTCATCTTGATCCAGGTGACGAGCACCGTCGGCAACAGGACGGACACCAAGTTCGCCTTCTATCGTTTCGTTGCCGATGAACTGAAATCGAAGTTGGGGGTCCGACCTGACGACATCATGATCAACATGGTCTTTGTCGCCAAGGAGGACTGGTCGTTCGGTGATGGTCAGCCGTGGTAAGGACCCCCGATCTCGCCTCGGTCCACAACTGCGGGGCCGCAGATCGATGACCGCCTTGGAGAAGCGCCGACGGTCGTCGTAACGACTGGCGTGGGTCGTGAGCAGCCCTGCGGCCGCCGGCCCATCAGATCAACCCCTCAGGCCGGGCGCCGCATCAGGCGTGGGCGGCGGAGCCCCGCACCATGTTGGCGGTGGCGACGGCCGGCAACACCCGGAGGGCGCCGGGCCCGGGACAGGCGCCGCATCGCCGGCTCGTCCTTCCCCGTCTCACTGCACCAGGCAGTTGCCGGGCGATGACGGTCTGCGGAGGGTTGATATGCGACGGTCCGCTTCCGGGCGGCATGCGCATCAAAGCGACGTGCGGAATCTGGATTGCGGCGCAAGAAGCGGGAGGCTCCGCAGACCGGGCGGTCACATAGGTAGTTCGTTGCCAAGCTACGGAGCCTCTCGTGATCGATCCCCACGTCACAATCGAGCCGTCGATCCTCTACCTCGGAACGCCAGTCGTCCTCATCAGCACACAGAACGAGGACGGCACTGCCAACCTCGCGCCGATGTCGTCCGCGTGGTGGCTCGGCTGGCGGTGCATGCTCGGTCTCCAGACCGCATCGCAGACGCCGCAGAACATGATCCGCACGGGGCAGTGCGTCCTCAATCTGACGTCACCGAAACAGGCTGACGCGGTGAACCGGCTGGCTCGCCTGACGGGCACCGAGACGATACCCGAACTGAAGCAGCGGCTGGGCTACGCGTATGAGCCTTCCAAATTCGAAGTGGCTGGCCTGACGCCCATCGCATCGCAGACCGTGGCCGCACCGCGCGCGTTGGAGTGCCCCATCCAGCTGGAAGCCGTCGTCGCCGCACAACACGGGATCATGGACGACGATCCCCAGGTCGCTGGCCTGCTCACGGCCTTCGAAGTCCGCATCACCCGTGTCCATGTGCATCCGAGCTTGCTCATGGATGGGCATGAGAACCGCATCGATCCAGCCAAGTGGCAGCCGTTGATCATGAACTTCCAGAAGCTTTACGGAGTGTCCAGCATCGAGATCGTTCCATCCCGCCTCGCGGAGATCGAGGAGAAGTGCTACCGCATGCCCGACGTGGATCGGGCTCGCGGGAACGCGCTCGAACCGTCTCTTTGAGCATTTCGTTGGGCATCCTCGGTTCTTCTCCCAAGCCGAGGATGCTTGAGGTCCTGGCGCGCTCACCTGCTTGCCTACATCCGCATGCGAAAGGCTGACGTCCGCTTTCGAGGAGCGGCAGGTCGCGACCCCGATGGCGTGATCGGTCGTGAGCGGCCCTCGGCCTCGCCCCTCACGCCGGGCGCCGCATCAGGCGCGGGCGCCAGATCCCCAGCACCACGTGGGCGGCGGTGACGGGCCGCCGCACACAAGGGGCCCCGTTCGGGACAGGCGCCGCATCGCCGGCTCGTCCTTCCCCGTCCGAATGCACGGGGACGTTGCCGGGCGATGACGGTCTGCAGAGGGCGGATTTCTGCTGGTCCGTTTCGGAGCGCAAACTCGATTGAAGCGGACTTTGCCCCCTGTTTGCTCCCGACCGATTTCGTTGAAAAACTCGTTGGCGGCCGAGATCGGAGAGGGGCGGGATGAGCCCTCGCCCTAGGGCTGGGTGTCGCCAGCCAGTCAGGCCGGGCTCGGCTGCGGGATCGGAAGGAGCTTTGCGAG